>NZ_JBFUAY010000295.1:0-4574 GCF_056406015.1 Rhizobium sp. P1_E1
GTGTTACAGCGTCCTTWGCGCGTCTAAAAAGACGCGCGGCGCTGTAGGACTGAAAAGCGATTATTCGGCGCTTTCGTCAGCCGCCTTCTTCTTCGGAGCAGCCTTCTTCTTCGGTGCGGCTTCTTCGCCTTCACCGGCGTCAGCTGCTTCTGCCTTGGCGGCAGCCTTTTTCTTCGGCGCGGCCTTCTTGGTCTCGGCCTTCGCCTCGCCTTCTTCCTCGGCGAGCAGCTCTTCCTTCGTCACCTTCTTGTCGGTGACGTCGATTTCGGTCAGCAGGTGATCGATGACCTTCTCTTCGAAGATCGGTGCGCGGATCGAAGCGGCGGCACCCGGCTGGCTGCGGAAGAATTCGAGGATCTGCTTTTCTTGGCCCGGATACTGGCGCAGCTGATCGTAAATGGCGCGCTGCATCTCGTCTTCGCTGACCTCGACGCCGGCCTTTTCGCCGATTTCGGAGAGAACGAGGCCGAGGCGAACGCGGCGCTCGGCGAGCGTCTTGTATTCCTCGCGAGCCTTCTCCTCAGTCGTGTCTTCGTCCTCGAAGGTCTTGCCGGACTGGGCGAGGTCGTTGTTCACCTGGCTCCAGATGCCGTTATATTCGGCGTCGACGAGCGAGTTCGGAGTCTCGAACTTGTACATCTCGTCGAGCTGGTCGAGGATCTGACGCTTCAGCTTCTGGCGGGTCAGCGAGCCGTACTGCGATTCGATCTGGCCACGGACGATTTCCTTCAGGCGATCGGCCGATTCGATGCCGAGCTTGGAGGCGAGTTCGTCGTTGATCTCGACATCGGCAGGTGCTGYGACTTCCTTGACTGACACGTCGAAGGTCGCTTCCTTGCCGGCGAGGTTTTTGGCCGGGTAGTCGGCCGGGAAGGTCACGGTGATGGTCTTCTCTACGCCGGCCTTGACGCCGACGAGCTGGTCTTCGAAGCCCGGAATGAAGCGGCCGGAGCCGAGCACCAGTTCGGCGCCCTGGTCGGTGCCGCCTTCGAAGGCTTCGCCGTCGACCTTGCCGACATAATCCATGGTGATGCGGTCGCCGTTCGCGGCCTTGCCGGTCTTGGTCTCGTAGGCGCGGGCGCTTTCGGCGACCTTCAGGACCTGCTCGTTGACTTCGTCGTCCGAGATGTCGATGACTTCGCGCGTGACCTTGATGCCCTTGACCGACTTCAGTTCGATCGGCGGCAGAACTTCATAGGAGAGCGTGAATTCGAAATCCTGCTCGGCAGCGAGGATCTTGTCGGCTTCGTCCTTGTCTTCCGTCATGGCGATTTCCGGCTGCGTGGCCGACTTCTCACCGCGGCTGGACAGGATGGCGGCCGGCTGCTCGCGGACGATCTCGTTGACGAGGTCGGCCATGATCGACTTGCCGTAGACCTTCTTCAGGTGAGCAGCGGGTACCTTGCCCGGACGGAAGCCGTTGATGCGAACCTTGTCCTTCACATCGGCAAGACGCTCATTCATCTTGTCTTGCATGTCCTTGGCCGGGATAACGACCTTGATTTCGCGCTTCAGCCCTTCAGCGAGCGTTTCGATAACCTGCATGTCTTCCTACCTTCATTTCGTGGCGGCCGTGCCCAGACGCCGTTCGTTTCGATGAGCACGACGCCGGCGATCCTGCCGCGCGTGGCTTYTCCCAATTCCTGTATCATTCCGCCCAAAGGGGAACGGCACTCGCGGGGTGTTCGGGACAACTCTCGGCTGCCCTAAGCCAACCGATTTCAGTCTCCCGCCTGCAAACAGCTTGGTGCGGGTAGAGAGACTTGAACTCCCACGCCTTGCGGCACCAGAACCTAAATCTGGCGTGTCTACCAATTTCACCATACCCGCGTTCACAAAACCGCATGCCTATGCCTGCGCATGAGGCCTTCCGGAGCGCGGCGTCTCTATATCACCCGATTTGGTCGAGGCAAAGGAAAAATGAACGGCAAATGACAGGGGACCTGCGGCCCTGCAGCCGCCCTCCTCCGAAGCGCCGTCGGATCAGTAAAGCGGCTCGTCGTAAACCGGCTTGCCGTCAACGAGAAGGCTGCGGATTTGCGCGCTTCCATCAGGCGAGACACGCACCGATATTGCGACATTGCCGTCGTTGCGGGCCTCCTCGATCGGCTTGCCCTTGCCTTCAGGAACGTAGTAGCGCTCGATGCCGTATTCGACACGCATGTTGTCGCCGGCGGCAAGTGCGCCACTATAAAATGGCAGGCTGCGCAGGATCACCGTCTCCGGCTGCGGAGGCAGCTCGTGGAAGGACGATTCGGTGACTGTCCAGAAACCGTCCTCCTGCTTCTTCAACCGAACCCATAACACCCGTTCGCCAACCTCGGCCGGAATCCCGCCGGAAACCGTCTGAACCGGCACTGAGGAAATGTCGTAGTTCAAGACGACATAATCGCCGCGCAAGAAATCGCGCGGATCGACGGGCGCCGTCTTCAACAGCACCTCGGCGCCGTTGCTGAGGATCGACGCCCGGCTCTGGATGATCGTGCCGAGGATAAGGGTCTGCAGACCGGCGACGATGATGGCCGAAAGCAGATAGCCCTTGCCGGATTGCAGCTTTGCCATGAACGAGCTCATGCGCGCTCCCCCTGGGCATTCGCCGAAAAACGCCGTTCGAGACGGATGACCATCCAGGCGACCAGCGCGACCACGAGACCGGAGAAAAGGAAGAGGCTCGACGTGCCGAGGATGGAGCCGACGGTGACGGAGGCGAGATAAAGCATCTCGGCGGCAAAGGTCGCATAGGCGAGATATCGCACCGCGCCGTTATCCCTGCCGTGCAGGGCGATCGCCAGCACGGAAGCGGCAAGCGTCGCCACTCCTAGCACCACCAGCCGCCAGCCATCCTCGATCTCGATATGCAGCAGCAGGAAGCCGATTACAGCGACAAGGAAGCTGTAGAAGGCCGGAGCCGCACCGGCGCTCCTGATCAAGGAGGCGATACGCGGGAGCGGCACCGCCGTCAGGACAAAGGCCGCCATTCCGCCGATCGCGAAGGCTAGCGCCACGGCGATCTCCTCATAAAGAGTATAGAGCCAGGCGAGCCAGCCGATCAGCAGCAGATAGGACAGATGGCGAGCCCGCTCGGCGCCGGTATACCGCACCAGCCCGATGACGATCACCGCCATGAGAGGCGCCATCCAGGGATCGAAGCCTATCCAATGTGTGTCGTTGTTCTCAAGATAGACGGCGAAGGRCGCCCAGGAGAGGAAGCCCGCGACGACTGCCACGGCACCCGAACGGAACAGGATCGCCGAGATCGTCGCGATCGCGAACCAGAGATACATCACCGTCTGCTCGTCGCCGGAGAGATGATACATCTGCCCGACCAGCGAGATGGCGCCGCCGAAACTCATCGCGCCGATGACCAGCAAGCCACCTGCGGCCGCTGTCGCGCCGCGGGCAAGCATCCGGGCAGCGGCGATATGCACCAACCAGATCAGGGCAAGGATGCCGCCGACGCGGACAAGGCGCGGGATAGCTTCCCAGTTGGAGGCGACGACCAACAGGATGGCAGCGGCAAGCAGCACCGCCGCCAGCGCCATCAGCACCCTGCCGAGGCTGAAGCTTGCAGGGCGGCTATCATATTCGGCGAGAAGCGCACCTGCCGTTTCCTGCCCGAGCAGGCCCTTGCCCACCCAGAGCGAGAGATCCCGCTCCAATCTGCCGCGATACATGCTCAACCCCTTGATTTCCGGAACGTCGACTGCGGCGCTGCGGCTCACGCCGTTATAGACGCAGCACGGGTGTTCGCAAACGCTGTTGCGACAAATATACAAGTTCCTCATTGGTCTAAATAGTATCGAGTGTTAACCGGCCGCTAACGGCAGAAGCGCTAATATAAGCTTATGGACGGAGAGGCATGCGATCCTTGCATATCCCCCATGAATTTATTGCACTGCACAATACTCATTAGTCATACTATTGATCCGAACATCGAAGCGCGGGGATGGCGCCCCGGCCCGGCTCCAGCCGGATGCCCGCGGATGCTTTGTCCGTGACGAGATTCGCAGCTGCGCACCCCTCCTCCCAGCGCGTTGCGATAGACTGGCAACACTCCTCCTCCCAGTTGTCAGTCACCATCACACGCCCGCCGGATCCTCCCCCGGCGGGCGTTTTTGTTGAGCCAAAGCTTTGTTAAAGCATTGATGGTTGAAGGATTTTCGTCGTGTGACGCCGTCAATGCCACATTGTCGTCACACCGCTCCACCAACCCCGTGAACAGATGCGCGACTTCCGATCCGAAGCGGAACGCCTCTTTGTTACAGAAGGACGGGCGGAACTGGCGGAGGGAGCGGCGTTTTCCGCTGCGGCACCCCATTCGCCCCTCCAAATCGACCTGCTCGCCTAAAAGTCATTCTGCCTATTCGTTGACCAAAATACGGTGAGTCTGCGTCAAATACCCTTTGAGCATTGCATCATTTGCATGGGTGATCTGAAAACTTGGCTGTTTTAGTCTTTCGCGCCGCAACATATATTCCGGTCATCAAATAGAGGTCAGCGCCGATCGGTGGCTGCTGGCAGATGAAACCCTCGGAAAGGGGCTTAACATGAACTTCTCTCGCTCTTTCAATAAC
>NZ_JBFUAY010000296.1:0-4569 GCF_056406015.1 Rhizobium sp. P1_E1
CGAACACGACGCCGACGGCAGTTGCCGATGCGGGTGATGCGACGGAGAAGGGCGGAGTCGCCAATGGTTCGGGTGGCGTGGTTGCGAGCGGCAACGTGCTGACCAACGACACAGATGCGGATGCCGGTGACACCAAGACGGTCACCGCAGTCGTCTTTGGTGCGACATCAGGCACGCTCGGCACGGCGCTGAACGGCACCTATGGCAGTCTCGTGCTCAGTGCATCGGGCGTCTATTCCTATGCCGTCAACGAGACCAATGCGGCCGTCCAGGCGTTGCGGCAGTCGACCAACACGCTGAGCGATGTCTTCAGCTACACCATGCGCGATGCCGCCGGCGCCACGGCCACGGCAAGTCTTACCATCACCATCCATGGCGCCAACGATGCGCCGGTGCTGGCCGTCCAGACGGCTGCCCAGAACGCCACCGTCGGCTCTGCCTTCTCTTTCGCCGTTCCGACGACGACCTTCACCGATGTCGACAGCACTGAGACGCTGGCCTACTCGGCAACCGCTGCCGACGGCACGGCGCTGCCCGCCTGGCTCGCCTTCAACGCCTCGACACGGACCTTCTCCGGCACGCCGACGACAGCAGGCACCTACGGTGTCAGGGTGACGGCGACAGACCTTGGCGGCCTTGCCGCCAATGAGACCTTCAACATCGCCGTGTCGACGCCTGGCAATACGCCGCCGACGGCAGTTGCCGATGCGGGTGATGCGACCGAGAAGGGCGGGGTCGCCAATGGTTCGGGTGGCGTGGTTGCCAGCGGCAACGTGCTGACCAACGACACCGATGCGAATGCCGGTGACACCAAAACGGTCACCGCAGTCGTCTTTGGTGCGACATCAGGCACGCTCGGCACGGCGCTGAACGGCACCTATGGCAGTCTCGTGCTCAATGCATCGGGCGTCTATTCCTATGCCGTCAACGAGACCAATGCGGCCGTCCAGGCGTTGCGGCAGTCGACCAACACACTGAGCGATGTCTTCAGCTATACGATGCGGGACACTGGCGGTGCCACCGCCACGGCAAACCTGACCATCACCATCCATGGTGCCAACGATGCGCCGGTGCTGGCCGTCCAGACGGCTGCCCAGAACGCCACCGTCGGCTCTGCCTTCTCCTTCGTACTGCCGACGACGACCTTCACCGATGTCGACAGCACCGAGACGCTGACCTACTCGGCAACCGCTGCCGACGGCACGGCGCTGCCCGCCTGGCTCGCCTTCAACGCCTCGACGCGGACCTTCAGCGGCACGCCGACGACAGCAGGCACCTACGGCGTCAGGGTGACGGCGACAGACCTCGGCGGCCTTGCTGCCAACGAGACGTTCAACATCGCCGCATCGGCGGCGCCAACGACCTACAGCCTGTTCAACGCCTCCAGCACGCCGACCCAGACCAACCTCAACGATGGTCAGCAGCTCGAGCTCGGCGTCAAGTTCCAGTCGAACGTTACCGGTGATGTCACCGGCATCAGGTTCTACCGCAGCGCCAACGACAACGGCCAGAACGTCGTCGACCTGTGGACCACGACCGGCACCAAGCTCGYCACCGCCACCTTCGCCAACACCACAGCGAGCGGCTGGCAGACGGTGAACTTCACAACCCCGGTCACGATTGCCGCCAATACCAACTATGTCGCCTCCTATCACACGACCGGCGCTTACGTGGCAACTGATGGCTTCTTCGCTAATGCCGTCACCAACGGTCCGTTGACGGCCCAATCAAGTGCCGTCGCCGGCGGCAACGGCGTCTATGCGTATGGCGGATCCGCCACCACCGGTCTCTTCCCGACCAACTCCTTCGATTCAGCGAATTACTATGCCGACGTTGTCTTCCGGCCGCAGCTCGTCGGGTGAAGCAAAGGACAAGGTTACGGACCAGTTTCGAATGAGGCTCATAAGACGCAAATGCTGGTCGCGGCGAGGGACGCTCCGACCGCCCACATTCAAGGAATGCCGATGAACAGGATCGAGCGGCTCCCGGTAACCGTGCTGGCCGGCTTCCTCGGCGCCGGCAAGACGACGCTTCTCAGCCACGTCCTGAATAACCGTCAGGGCCTGCGGGTCGCTGTCATTGTCAACGATATGAGTGAAGTGAACATAGACGCCAGTCTCATTCGAGACGGCGGCTGCAACCTGTCGCATACGACGGAGACATTGATCGAGCTCAGCAATGGCTGCATATGCTGTACCCTGCGCAATGACCTCCTGACGGAAGTACGACGACTGGCAGAGGAGCGGCGATACGACTATCTGTTGATCGAAGGCACCGGCATTGCCGAGCCATGCCCGATCGCGGCAACCTTTTCCTTCCGCGACGAGAACGGCGTCTCGCTCGCCGATTTTGCCAGCCTCGACACAATGGTCACCGTGGTCGATGCCGCAAACCTGTTAGCTGACTACAGCAGTGCCGATCTGCTTGCCGACCGCGGCCTGCAGCGCGACGGTGAGGACCGGCGCACACTCATCGACCTGCTGGTGGATCAGATCGAGTTTGCCGATATTGTCGTGATCAACAAGATCTCGGAGGCGAGCGAAGAGATCCGTGCGGAAGTCCGCAAGATAGTTACCGCGCTCAACCCGGATGCGCGCCAGGTGGAGACGGATTTCGGCGAGGTTTCTCTGGCAACTGTTCTCAATACGGGCCTCTTCGATGAAGCAAAGGCCGCCGCCCATCCGTTGTGGCACAAGGAACTGTACAACCCGGGCGACCATGTCCCRGAGACGGAAGAATACGGGGTATCGAGCTTTGTCTATCGCACGCGGCGTCCCTTCGACCCGATGCGGTTTCGAGCCTTCCTGGACGAACCCTGGCCGGGGGTGATGCGTGCCAAAGGCCATTTCTGGCTTGCCACGCGCCCGCGTCATGTGGGCCTGATGTCGGCTGCCGGCATCCAACGGCGCTGCGAGCCCATGGGGCTCTGGTGGGCAGCTGTGCCCCGGCAGGACTGGCCGAGCAATCAGCAGTTTCGTCAGCATCTCGAGAGCCGGTGGGACAGCGCTTGGGGCGACCGTCGGCAGGAGCTCGTGTTCATCGGTGTTGATATGGACGAGACAGGTGTGCGGACCGCACTGGACGGATGCCTCGCCAGCGCCGATCCGCGCGACTGGGCGACCCTCGAAGATCCGTTTCCGGCCTGGTAGCACGGCGGCGCAGGACGATGTAACCGGCTCGAGCAGCCGATCCGGCCCGGAATTTTTTCAACCAGCGTCAGCTACCTAGGACAGGACCCTTGCCCATTGTCACGGCTTGGTTCGGCARCCATTTGCCAGGCGAGATATCTGGTCTCGCGCCCCCGTAAGTTCAAAGCCGGTGCTGGAATCTATCACACCGGCCTTGATGGCGAACATAGTGGCGAAATCAGCGCCGGATGTGAGGGCGGAAAGCAGCTTCGGATGCTCTGAGAGAACAATCGTTCGCCGATCGGGACTGTTCCCGTCGAGGCGGATCGTCTCTTTGTACCTCCCAATCTCGAAGCGCGCCAATCGCAGACCGTTCCCACCAACAGTGGCATCGCCAATCTCGAAGATGAGACCGTTCTTGGCGTCGCACCGGACCATGTAACAAGCCTCGATGTCGCTCGCATCAATCATTGAGCATGTTCCGACCGCTCCCGCATGCGAACCGGTGAGCTTAACCCATGGAGCGGGCGGCTCGACTTCCTGTGTGAGCGCAGGCGATGCCGCAAGGCACGCGCCAAACACACACGCTGTCACGCCAATCACGCCTGCGACTGCCGGTCTGCTGAACCTCATCCTATCCTCGTTTTTCTACGACGTTGCGAGCCCAATAGCGTCTCGACTTGGACGTGCTTGTCAAGGTCGATTGAGAGGAGACGCAGAGCTTCGCCAACGCGAAACGGTGCGACCGGTGGGCCGGGCAGCTCTAGCCCGGAAAGGCTCTACCAGTAGCCGCCGGCAGCTCTGGGACTTTGTCGGCCGGCCTACGTTGAGGATCATCATATCGGCGTAGGGGATACCTCCCTCATACCCCAGATTGCTGTCGTACATTCCCTTAGCAAAGGTGCCAGAATACACGCCTTGCTATAGCGGTCGAAGGGCCGGCCGATGCGGGAGGGGACGCCGCTGATGCGGAGAATTCATGTCAGTAATCGTGAGTATTTGAGTACATTTGGTGGAGCGTTGAGTATCTGTCGTGCACCCTCAGCGTGGAGCGCAGTGCTGGGAACCGCGACGGTTGTATCTTCCACGAGTACCGATGGTTCCCAAAGCTTTGCCAGTAAGGGCAGCTTCGCCAATCTCGACGGCGCCGCCCTCGCGTCCTCCTACACAGGCAATATCATGCTGCCCGCCGCGTTGATCTCAGCAGGCGGCGTGCAGACGGCCTCGATTCCACCAACGGCGATGCCTGCGCCTGCAGGCGACGGCAGCGCACAGGACACGTCCGCCAAGACGGCGTCGGTTGCGACGGTGTTGCAGACGACGACTACGTCATCCGAGCGCACCGTGCTCGGCCCGGACCCGTACGAGGAGGCTGCGACGCTGCCTGCCGCGCCCGTGCTGACGGGTGTTACCAGCGATGCCGGCACGGGAGGCGCTACCA
>NZ_JBFUAY010000297.1:0-4554 GCF_056406015.1 Rhizobium sp. P1_E1
GCATATCGAGGAGCAGAGCAGCTGGGTTCAGAACTTCAATCCCTTCGACCTTGCCGGCCGCCGGCAGAGCACGATGGATTTCATCTACGAGCCCCTGGTCATCTTCAATGCAGAGGATGGCGGCAAGCCGGTGTTTCGCCTGGCGACCGACTATAAGTTCTCCGGTGATATGAAATCGGTCACCTATACGCTGCGGTCTGGTCTGAAGTGGTCCGACGGCCAGCCGCTGACGTCGGCTGACGTGAAGTACACGATCGATCTCATGCTGAAGAACCCCGCGCTCGACACTGTCGGCGTCGGCGAAACCATTGCCTCCGTCGAGGCGCCGTCGGCGACCGAGGTCAGGATCGATCTCAAGGCCGTGAACTCCGATTTCCCGGAAACGCTTGCCGATCTCGCCGTCGTTCCCGAGCATATCTGGAAGGACGTTTCCGATCCGGTCGCCTTCAAGAACGAGAAGCCGGTCGGTTCCGGCCCGATGACGGAGCTGCGCCGTTTCACGCCGCAGGTCTATGAGCAGTGCCGCAACCCGAACTATTGGGATGCCGCCTCGCTGCATGTCGATTGCCTCAGGCTGCCGCAGATATCAGGCAACGACCAGATGCTTGCCATCCTGCCGGAAGGCAATATGGACTGGATCGGATCCTTCATTCCGCAGATCGACAAGACCTTCGTGGCGCTCGATCCCGACCATAACGGCTATTGGCAGCCGCCGGCCGAAACCGTCGCCTTCCAGATGAACTTCAAGAGCGGCAATGAAGGCAACCTCGAGGCCTACAAGGATCTGAACTTCCGCCATGCCTTCAGCCTCGCCATGGACCGCGCGTCGATGGTCGATATTGCCGGCTTCGGCTATCCTGTCGTCAACGAGCATGCGACCGGCCTGCCGCCGCGTTTTGAGACCTGGCGCAACAAGGGCGCCGAAGGCGACAAGGACGCCTTCATGGGCTTCGATACCGAGGAGGCCAACAAGATCCTCGACGATGCCGGCTACAAGAAGGGTGCCGACGGCTTCCGCACCACGCCGAGCGGTAAGCCGATTGCCTTCCCGATCATCGTTCCGAACGGCTGGACGGACTGGATCGATGCGGTCCAGATTGCGGTCGAAGGCCTGCGTGCAGCCGGCATCAACGCGTCCGTTGCCACGCCGGAATATGAACAATGGCGCAAGCAGATCATCGATGGCAGCTTCGAGGTCGTCATGAACTCCCGCGCCGACGGGGCAACGCCATTCCGCGGCTATTACCAGAGCCTGTCGACCGCATATGGCGGGCGCATCACCGGCGCGCCCTCGCGCTATTCGAACCCGAAGCTGGACGCGCTTTTCGATCAGTATCTGAAGGCGACGTCGGAGGACGATCACAAGAAGATCTTCAACGACATCCAGCTGCTGATTGCCGACGACTTCCCTGTCGTGCCGGTATTCAACGGGCCGACCTGGTATCAGTTCTCCAGCAAGCGCTTCACCGGCTGGGTCACCGACAAGGATCCCGTCATGAATCCGGAGGATCATGACAACAACCGCATGCGCCTGATGCATCTGCTGCGCCTCAAGCCGGTCCAATAAGCCTCGCGAGGGAGCGGAAATGCGCGTTTCGAGCCGGCGCCTCGGCGTCTATGCGGTCGCCTTGGCGTTCGCCATCGTCATGAACTTCATTCTTCCCCGGCTCATGCCGGGGAGTCCTGTCGATGCCATGGTCGCCCAGCTCGGCCCGCGGGCAACACCTGCCGCCGTCGAGGCGATCAAGGCGCGCTTCGGCGCGGTCGACCAGCCGATGCTCTGGCAGTTCGTCGATTACGTGAAGGGGTTGGCGACCCTCGATCTCGGCGTCTCGGTCAAATATTACCCCCAGACGGTCGTCCAGGTTCTTGGCCGTTCGACGCTCTGGACAGTCTTCCTTGTCACCACCGCGATCATCTTTTCGCTCTGCGTCGGTGTCGTGCTCGGCGCGATCTCGGCCTGGCGTCGCGGCGGACGCTTCGACACGATCGTCTCGCCACTTTCCGTGATCATGATTTCGGTGCCGCCTGTCATCGTGGCGCTGACGACACTTTTCGTCTTCGCGGTCTCACTGCGCTGGTTTCCGGTGGGATATGCCTATGATCCCAACCTCGATCCCGCCTTCGATTTCACCTTCATTGGCAGCGTGTTCGCCCATGCGATCCTGCCGGTCCTGACGCTTTCGCCGTTCCTGATCGGCGAATTCCAGACGACGATGCGCTCGTCGATGATCTCGGTACTCGGCGAGGACTATGTAACCATGGCGCGCGCCAAGGGGCTCAGCCACCTCACCGTCATGTTCGGCTACGGCGCACGCAATGCCATGCTTCCTGTTCTGACCAACCTGGCGCTGATGCTTGGCGCCGTCTTCGGCGGCTCGATCGTCACCGAGATCGTCTTCAACTATCCGGGGTTGGGACTGACGCTTTATACTGCGAGCATCGCCCGCGATTATCCTGTCATCCAGGGCCAGTTGCTGCTGATGACGCTCGCGACGCTGAGCGCCAACTTCCTCGTCGACATCATCTACGGGCTCGTCGATCCCAGATTGCGGGAGGCCGTATGATGAGCTTTACGCTGCGGCCCATCCTCAGGCAGAAGAAAGCGCTGGCCGGCCTCATCATCATTCTGGCTCTGTGGCTGATGGCGCTGTTTGCGCCGATCGTTGCGCCCGGCGAGCCCGGAGCGCGTGTCGGGCGCTCGCATCAACCCCCGTCGATCGAACATGTCATGGGCACGACGAAGATGGGGCGGGATGTCTATCGCCAGTTCGTCTGGGGCGCCCGTAGCTCTCTCTCCGTCGGTTTTGCCACGGGCATTGCCATCACCGTTCTCGGCACGGCCATCGGCCTCGTCGCCGGTTATGCCGGAGGCAGGACCGATGCGGTGCTCGATCTTGCGACCAATGCCGTGCTTGTTGTCCCCAACATGCCGCTGCTGATCCTGCTCGCCTCCTTCGCCGGGACGGTGGGGCCGATGACGATCATGGCGATCATCGCGCTGACCTCCTGGCCCTGGGGCGCCCGCATGACACGCTCGCAGACGATGGCGCTTCGCAATCGTGACTTCGTCACGGCCTCCAAGATGATCGGAGAGCCGGCCTGGYGCATCATCTTCGTGGAAATCCTGCCGAACCTGACGACGCTGATCGGCATCAACCTCGTCGGCAGCATCATCTACGCCATCGTTGCCCAGACGACGCTCGAATATCTGGGCTTTGGCGATCCGCTGAAGGTCTCCTGGGGCACGATGCTCTAYAATGCCCAGAATTCCTCGGCGATCATGGTCGGCGCATGGTGGGACATCGGGGTGCCGGCAGTCGGCATCGCGCTGACGGGGCTAGGCCTTGCTCTGCTGAATTTCACCTTCGACGAGATCGCCAATCCGCAGCTGCGCTCCGGCCCGGCGCTGACGCGCTGGTTCCGCCTCACCCGCGCTCGCAACAGGGAACTGGAGCTTGGCCGATGAGCGACAATCTTCTGGAAATCGAAAAGCTCAATGTCGATTACCTCATCGACAAGGGAGAATTCCGCGCCGTCAAGGAGGTCTCGTTCAATATCGGCCGGGGCGAGATCTTCGGGCTGGCGGGTRAATCCGGTTGCGGCAAGAGCACGATTGCCTATGCCATCACGCGTCTTTCCAAGGCGCCTGCCTGGATCAGCGGCGGCAGCATCCGGCTGGACGGACAGGATCTCCTGAGGCTGCCCGAATGCGAGTTGCAGAAAATCCGCTGGAAGCGCATCGGCATGGTCTTCCAGAGCGCGATGAATTCACTCAATCCGCTGATGCGGGTCGAGGCGCAGTTCCATGACGTTCTGCGCCGACACACCGGTTGCTCGCATGAGGAATCAAGGGCTCGCGGCGAGGAGATGTTCCGCCTCGTCGGCATCCCCACACATCGCATCGGCGACTACCCGCACCAGTTCTCCGGCGGCATGCGCCAGCGCATCGTCATCGCCATCTGCCTGGCGCTCAGGCCCGAACTCATCATCATGGACGAGCCGACGACGGCTCTCGACGTGGTCGTGCAGCGGGAGATTCTCGAGCAGGTCGTCGATCTGCAGCGGACCTATGGTTTTTCGGTGCTCTTCATCACCCATGACCTGCATCTGATGGCGCAGCTCTGCCAGCGCATCGGGGTGATGCTGAAGGGCGAACTCGTCGAAGTGGGCGACGTTCGCCAGGTCGCTCAAGCGCCGCGGCACGATTATACCCGCAAGCTTTGGAATGCCATTCCGCAGCTTCCGGGCAATCCGCATCTATCGGGAGTCTTGGCATGAAAGCGGAGGCAAATCCTGTTGTCGCCGACGCGGTGATCCGGCTCGAAGACATCAAGCGTAATTTCGGCCCGGTACATGCGCTGAAAGGTGTGTCCTTCTCGCTCTTTCCCGGGCGGGCATTGGCGCTGGTCGGCGAATCCGGCTGCGGCAAGACGACCTGCGCGCGCATCATCGCCCGCTTGGACAAACCGACGGGCGGCAGGCTGTTTTTCCGCGGGCAGGATCTGACCGCCCGCGGCGAGGCGAAGGATGAGCATCAGTACCGCAGGGAGG
>NZ_JBFUAY010000298.1:0-4549 GCF_056406015.1 Rhizobium sp. P1_E1
GTCCAGAGATAGCCGTTGTGCGGGCCTGTATTGTCTGCCCCTTTGTAGAAGCGGATGCCGGTGACCCAGCCTGCCGTATCGGCCTGGAATTTCATGCCGAGATTAACCGGCTGGTTGTCGTTGACGGAGACGATTGAAGGCGTCGCATCGGCGGCAAAGAGGTTCTGCTCCGGCCCTTCCGTCTGGCCCCCGTTGATGGTGAGCGCAACCTGCGCCGACGCCGTGCCGCCCTTGCCGTCTGCAATTGCGTAGCTGAAGCTCGCCGGTCCCGAATAGCCTGCCGTCGGCGTGAATGTCACCGTCTGGGCCTGGGCGTCGTATGCGACCGAGCCATTGACCGCGCCACTGACGCCGGTGATGGCAAGCGGATCGCCATCGGCATCGGTGTCGTTTGCCAGGAGCACTGAGGCCTGGATGGTGATCGGCGTGCCGGTATTGGTCGACAAGCCGCTGTCATTGGCGGCGACCGGAACCGCGTTCTGCGCGCCGCCCTGATGGTAGAGGACATCCACCCAGTAATTCGTGGCATTGTAGGAGGCGGTCGGGAACAGGCTGCCCGAGCCATAGGCATAAAGGCCGTTGCCACCGCTCGCAGCACTCGACGGTGCCGTCAGCGCGCCACTCGTATGGTCCGTCGTGAAGTAGTTCGCCGTTGCGGAATAGAAGCCGTTCGAATGGTAGCTCGCCACATAGGTGGCGCCGGCCGTGACATTGATCGGCTGGCTGAAGGAAACCGTCTGCCAGCCGCTCGCCGTCTCGTTGATGAAGGTCGCCTGGCCCAGAAGCTGGCCGCTCGCCGCCCATAGCGAGCCGACATGCGTACCGGTATCCTGGGCGCTCCTGTAATAGGTGAGCCCGGTGATCTGGCCGTTTGCGGAAGCGATGAACTTGACGCCGAGTTCGACCGAGTTGGCGTCATTGGCGCCGGCAACCCCCGACGTGTCGGCGCCGCCGAACAGTCTCGACGTCGTACCTCCGCCGGGCGGAGTGCCGACAGTAAGGCTCACCGTGGCCGACGCCGTTCCGCCAAGCCCATCCGAGATCGAATAAGAGAAGCTTGCCGCGCCCGCATAACCCGCCGTTGGCGTGAAAATGACGGACTTGGTCTGGCTGTTGAAGGTCACCGTTCCATTGACCGCACCGTTGACGCCGGTGATGCTGAGCGGATCGCCATCGGCATCGGTGTCGTTTGCAAGCAGGCTGGCTGCGGCAATCGACAGCGCCGTATTGGAATAGGTGGTGTAGCCATTGTCGTTGGCGGCGACCGGCACCGAGTTGCCCGTCGACTGGTTGTAGACGACATCCACCCAGTAGTTCGACGACTGGTAGCTGGAGGTCGGGTATGCCGAGCCCCCGACCGTGTAGACGCCATTGCTGCCGGCGAGCGCCGTCAGCGAGCCATGGGTATGGGCTGACGTGAAATAACCTGCCGTCGCCACATAGGAGCCTGTGGTGCTGTAGGAGGCGACATAGGTCGTGCCGGCCCCGATATGCACCGCGTTGGTGAATGTCGCGGTCTGCCAGCCGTTCACCAATCCGCTGTCGGCGAAGGCGACGGTCGCAACCAGCGTCCCGTCCGCCGTCCACAGGGAGCCGGTATGGGCCCCGGTATCGCCGGCCGCCTTGTAGTAGCGGATGCCGGTAATCATGCCGCTCGACGAAGCGACGAACTTCATGCCGAGTTCCATCGCCTGGCCGTCGTTGAAGCTGGCGCCCGTCGGCCCCTCGCTTGAGGTAAACAGCGTTTCCCCCGAAGGGCCTGGGTTCACGGTGAGGCTGACGCTGCCCTGATCCGTGCCGCCGCGCCCGTCCGACAGCGTATAGGCGAAGCTTGCCGGCCCCGAATAATTGTTGGTCGGCGTGAAGATGACGGTGCCGTTCTGCCTATTGAGCGTCACCGTCCCGTTGACGGCATTGCCGACGGCCGAAATCGTCATTGCATCGCCATTGGGATCCGTATCGTTTCCGATGAGCGAGGCAATCGAGATGACGACGCTGTCGTTGCGGGTGATGGTCAGCCCCATATCGTCGGTCGCAACCGGCGCGCTGTTGGGACCGGCATCGAAGACGACGTCGACCCAGTAGTTGGTGCCGGTGCCGGGGCTCTGGCCGGGAAATGTGCCGGCATTGTCGCCATAGGCATAGACGCCGCCGCCATCGACCGCTTTCAACGCGCCGCTGGCATAGGGGCTGGCGAAATAATTCTGGGTGGCGGAGTAGAAGCCGCCGCTGTGATAGGAGGCCACATAGGTCGTGCCGGCGGCAATCTGGATCGGGCTGGAGAACAGCACCGTCTGCCAGCCGGAGAGCGACTCGCCGACCGATACTCCCGTTGYCAGCCGTGTTCCATCGGCGCTCCAGAGGCTGACGACATGGTCGCCGATATTGTAGAAGCCCTTGTAGAAGCGGATGCCCTCCACGAAGCCCGCCGTCGTCGCCTGGAAGCGCAGGCCGAGCTCGACGGAATCGCGATCGATCGCCACTTCGGTCCCCGGCTTTTCCGCCAGCGTCCATAGGCCCTGCGTGCTCGGCAGGGTGACGGTGACCTGCTTGCCGACAGACGGCGCCTCCATATTGACGCTGTCGTCGACGGCCCGTGACATGACCGTGTAGGTTCCGCTCGCCTGGACGACCCA
Source organism: Rhizobium sp. P1_E1 (assembly GCF_056406015.1). Taxonomy (NCBI): domain Bacteria; kingdom Pseudomonadati; phylum Pseudomonadota; class Alphaproteobacteria; order Hyphomicrobiales; family Rhizobiaceae; genus Rhizobium; species Rhizobium sp. P1_E1. Next base: position 2,637 of record NZ_JBFUAY010000298.1, read on the forward strand.
GTTATAGCTCCAGCTCTCGCGGCCTGACGCCTTGAACCAGTGCTGGCCGCCATCGGTCGAGACTTCGACGCCGGCAATGATGCCGCCGCCGAAATCCTGCGCCGTTCCCGTGATCGTCACATGCTGCCCTTCGAGGAAGCTTGCGCCGACGATCGGCGAGGTGACCGACGAGGTGGGCTTCAGCGTGTCGGTCGATTGTGTCGCAAGGATCAGGCTCGCATCCAGCGTGGTCGGCTGAATGCCCATGTCCGCGAACATGTTGACCATCGCCTGCTGCACATTGCGATCGGTCGAGGTTGCCGGACCTTGGTGGTTGTCACTCAGCCCCCAGGACCAGAAGACTGTGCCGGCGCCGAAGACCAGCGCGCCGCTTGCCGCCCGGTACATGGTGAGACTATGGGTCGCCACTGCATCGCCGACCGTCGCGCCATAGTCGCGCAGATACGTGCTCACCGAGACCGAGGAGAGCGACAGATTGATCAGTCCGGCCGGACGGAATCCGTTCTCGACATCGGAATCCCATTCGTAGCCGAGCAGGTTCTGCACGAGATTGTAGGTCTCACCGTCCTGCAGCTCCGAAACGTCGGTATTGCGCCAGAAGCGCAGGTTCGAATAGTCGTAGGGGATGGAGATCGTATCCTGGCGGTAGCTGTCCACCTGGAACATCGTGCCCGTCAGCGCATTCTCCGGCTGCTGCCCCGGATCGGCATAGCGCGGATCGCGCCAGGTGCCGGTGCCGACATTGCTCGGATCCGTGCTCGTGCCCCAGGTTTCCTTGTAGCAGACCATGGTGCGGTAGGCCTGGCCACTGCCGTCGATGCTGCTTTCCCAGCGGACCTTCCAGTAGCACTCGTTGCCGCTCCAGAAGGCGAGGTTGACGCCGGCATCGCGCGCCGCCTCGACATTGGCGCGCTGTTCGGCAGACCAATATTCGTCATGCCCGACCGAGAGATAGGCATCGTGGTTGAGCAGCAGCGCGCCGTTGCGCGTCGCATCGACGCCGGATATATAGGAAACGTCGTAGCCGTTCTGTTCGAGCCACGAAATGGCGGAGGATTCGACGCCGAAAATGTAGTCGTGCGAGCCGCCGATCGGGCTCGTATTGGTAATGATCGGCCTGTTATAGCTGACCGCCGAGGCCCGGCCGATGGCCTGCAGGCCGCAGCTGCAGTTCGGCGGCAGGTAACCGATCATGTCTGCCGGATCGACGGGCACTTGGCCATAATAGAGGCTGGCGCCGCCCCAGGCATTATAGGCCTGCCATGTCGTGTCGGACGTCTGGAAGACGATATTGCTGGTGGAGGCGTCGTCGCGCACGACAAAAGGAATGATGCTGGCGTCTTCAACGCCGTCCTCGCGCACCAGCTTGGCGAAATAGACGCCGGAGACCGCGTCCGTCGGAATCTGCCAGCTCGCCGAGACCGACCAGTTGCCGCAGTCGATGAGGCCGAGCGACATATCGACGATCGGATGCGGCTGGATCTGCGCCGTCGTCAGCGATTGCTCGATGGAGTCGACCTTGCGCGCCCCGTCCCCGCCATAATAGCCCATGCGGTAGATATCGATGCGGTAATGGGTGGAATCGGTGGCGATCTTGAAATCGACCGTCTGGCCGATATTCGTGCTGATTTCGGTGGCGAAGCCCTGGATGGTGCCGCCGCCGTCGCCCTCCAGACCCCATTCGCTGATCGGGTTGCCCTGCTTCAGGTTTTCGAGCGCGATCTTGTTGGGCGTCGCAGCAGTTGCAGCAGCTGCAGCCGCCGCCACCGGTGCTGCACGCGCAGTCGGGGCCGCGGTCGTATTGGCAGAAGCGTCTTGGCTTGGCCCCAGCGAGATGGAGGCTATCGAGGTTTGAAGGCGCAATGACGTTGTGCCGGAACCGGCGGCAGGATCGGCCGGCGGCGTGGTAGCGC
>NZ_JBFUAY010000299.1:0-4496 GCF_056406015.1 Rhizobium sp. P1_E1
CTTCAACGGCGAGCATACAGCGCATGCCTGCCCAGGTTTGCGAGGACGCCTGTACCGATCGTCTGAAGCGACTAGTCGATATCGCGTTACGGCGTGGCCTGGGAACCGCGGTGGCGAGTAACATTTACGCTCGTCACTCGCCGTTCAATGAGGACTTCGTTTGATTGAGGTCGCTTGAATCTTCTTCAGCGCTTCAGGTTTGTGGCCGCCCATTTACCAGACTTTTCGCTTCGACTACCATTTGGGGATCTTCTTTGGTTGCCTTCACCTTGTGACCCTTGAGTGCCCGTGGCCCGCTTCCTGACGACCTTGCCCTCGTCTTTCCCTGGCTGGTTTACAAAGCGACTTTGTCGCCTTTTTGAGGTTCTTGTTCATGGGGACACCGTCAGTTGTTGTGGCGGGTACGCCCAATTGAGTGTTGCGGTATTGCGCTACACTCGCCATCATGCACCTCTGCGAAAACGGGGATGAGATGACAATATTCACATCGAAATGGCAGGACTATAGATCTACCCGCGATTCCGCATGAAAGAGTCAAGAGTAATTTCGAAAAAGCCTGGCTGGGCGATTATCATACTGTTTTCATTCAGAAAGCACTGTTTGGCCTAAGGGTTCACACGAACGGTGTTCGCGTGGACGACCGAGAGAACCTCCGGCACGGATGGAGGGCGCCTGGGTGCTGATCGATGATTTCATACACACTTCCTCGGAAATTATGGAAAATCGAGCAATCGAAGGCCGCTTTTTTATGCATGTCGCGAAAGTAATTATCAGGCCGGGGACGGTGGCGAACGTCGGTTTAAGCGGGCCATACTTCAACCGCTCTGGAGGAGAATGGCAGTTGGAGCACAGGGGGAGGAAAACAATTGAATATCTTTCCTGCTAACAGGATATGGATGTCCTACTCGGGCAATACCTAGCTAGTTGTATGATTGTGGGGCGAAAATAACCTCCGCGTACAGAATTGGTAGGACATCGAGAGATTTGACAAATATTCTAGCATTAGAATAACGTCTTCCATGACACCATTCTGTCCTCTGTTTTTACCTATGGTGAGGCCGATGTCCAATTTTACTCCGCAGGAAGATTCTATTCGAAAGTCTATTCAATCGACTTTCGGAATTATCATTTCTGACGACACTTTCCGGCTGGCGATGAAGTGTGCATCAATGGTCAATATTTCAGCGGCAAGCATGCCCGGGAAGATCATCGCGGGGACAGCCGGGGCATCTCTCCATTCTCAGATATGGAGGTCGTTGACTTCCATTGCTTCCAATAATGAACGAGGCTGAAGAATGAACCCCGTCGTCGTTATAATCGTGGTCGCGATGATCCTCGTTCTGCTGAAGCAAGGTTATTCGCTTTCCCAATGTTTAGACGCGGTGAAGAGGCGCATTGACGGAGATCCAAACTGGGCATCAGGTCTACTTAATGACAGACTGGGCAACATTACGCGTGACACACTTCAAGAAAGCRATCGCTGAGGCGATTTTGCAGCTCGACAAGGCACCCTCATCCAAGCCGCATGAGCAAAGTTTAGATTGATCGTCATTTGTACCGCAACATGCGGCAGGATAGGCGCGTTTGGTCCATTGCGCTACGATGCGGTAGCATTTCGCCATATCGACAGATATGGGCACACCGCCGCATTCCCCAGTCCGTGCCGTTGTCGTTCTCCGCGACAGATGACTGGAGACCCCGAGTCTAGTCGCCCCGCAATGTCCAATAGGCAACTCCGAAATTGCCCTTGAACGATCCATTAATGCCGATCCCAGAAAGTACCTTGAACAACTGGTCGCCTGTGCTTGCTTCGCTCATGCCAGTCAGCGCACGGGCACTGTCGGACGACAGGGCCAGGATGAGTTGCGGCAAGGCGGAGCGGGACTGGATCTGCAGTGGACCGACCATGAAACTTGATCCCGTTGCAGTCGCGGTCAGGTAGGGATTGAGCGGGAAGACCACCCCGTCATGATCAATCATGTAGAGTGTCACCTGATCGCTCGATGGGCCGGAAATTCTCCCCCGCAGCATGTCGCCGCTGTTGAGATCGTACTTGTCGAGGTCGATGCTGAGGGTTGGAGTGCGCGCCATGGTTCGCAAGAACGTGACAAGCCCGCACTGTGACGGCTGGATCAGCTGGCCGTGAATATCTGCCGGTGTACCAAAGGTGCTGGCAAAATCAGCGTCGAGCCGTTCGAGAGGAGCGGCGTCCGAGGCAATCGCCTCTACGGCCATGGATGCCGCCTCTAATCCGGAGGCCCTCGCGAAGAAGCACGCGCCGCCGTTAAAATTCTCGACCCAAGCGGTCTCCCGGGCAATGGCTGGCGCTGTCGCTTCCTCTGTCGGGCGAACGGAAGGCGCAGGGGTCACAGGCGGCGTTTCGACTGATCCTTTCGGGACTGCGGTATTCTCCGGCGTTTTCGGAGCGGGCGCCGGCGGCGGTTGGTTTCCTGGCGGTTCCGGTGGGCTGACAGCCTGGCTTTCGCTCAGAGGTGCCGAGGGAAGCTCGGGCGCAGGGATCATCACCTGGTCGGTCGGTGCGGGTTGCCGTGGTGCCGTCGAATTCGGGGGCGTGTCCGGCCCATCGACGGGATTGCCGTTGCCCCCTGGTCGGGGCGGCGTCCTGGCATCTTGTGACGGTGCTGGCTTGGTTTGATCAGGCCCGGCTCCGGGATTTGCAGTACTAGGAGGAGCGCTCGGCCCCGTCTGGCCCGATTGGGCGTCGGGTGGCTGATCAAGGGACCCTTGCCCGCCATTCTTCGTGCTCTCCGCATTCTCGTCTGGACTGGCCGGCACCACAAGGGGCGAGGGTCGAGATTTGGCGGGCTCTGTCGTTACGACCGTCGTCTCTGGTGGCTCTGTCACGCCGGAAAGCAGGAAGAGGCCAATGCCCCCGCCGACAACGACAACGACAACGACAAGGACAAGGACAAGGATGAATGCCGCAGTCAGAATCAGCTTGCGTCGTGAATGCGACATCTCCGCGGGCGCAGATGCTTTGAGGGAGAGCTTTGCGTCTCCGGTTTTTTGCGACCCGACCTCCACCTTGATCGCAGCCAGTGGATCTGCTTCCTCGTCAACTCGGTCGAAGCCCGCGTTGGTTGACTGATCTGCCATCGCGACATTGTCGACCGGCAATGCCTGCGGTGCCGGTCGGACGCGGGTCGGCTCAGCGGCGCCATTGCGCGCTTCGCCGGGACGGGACCGTCCGCGTCCGACGGATGCCACCATCAGCTCGGAAATCTCAACCATCGAGATCGTGCGAGCTGCCGGATCGGGCTCGAGCATGCGCGCGAGAATCGGTCGCAACTCATCGGCGATACCCGAAAGCTCCGGAACAGACCGGCGCTTTTCGATGACCTCGTACTGGCTGCCATTCATGTCGATCGGGTGGCCGAGAACCGCATTGGCCGTCACAAGTGCGAGGCTATAGACATCGGAGGCTTCGGTGATGACTCCGCCGAACAGGCCGAGCTGTTCGGGCGAGACGAAATTATATTTCCCGGCAAACTTGCCGCCCAAAAAGGTTCCGGTGTCGAGATTGTTCGCCCTGGCGATCCCGAAATCGATGATCTTGGCATTTTCCACTCGGCCGTTCGGCAAGATGACATTGTCGGGCGAGATGTCGCGGTGGATGACACCCGCACGGTGGGCTGCGTCGAGCCCCGATGCCAGTCGTGATATCAGCGACATCGCCTGCTCGGTTTTCATCGGCGCACCGTCGACAACCTGCGACAGCGATGGCCCGTCGATATATTCCATGACCAGATAGGCACGCTCGATCGTCGGATCGATGCTGAACACGCTGTAGCGCACGATCGCCGCGTGATGRAGGCTGTTGAGGATCCGGGCCTCCTTGAAAAACAACCCGACAATCGTTTCGTCCTTGGCGAATTCCTTCAGCACCRCCTTGATGGCGACCGGGTCGTTGGTCACGATATTATGGCCGCGGTAAACCTCTCCCATGCCGCCCGAGGCCAGTCTTTCGTCGATTTCGAACATGCCGTTCAGCACGGTCCCGCCTGCAACCTCGGCTGTCGTCGATGTTATATGTGTGGTTTCGCGATTACTCATGTTCAACCGAGTATCTCGCCGGACTGGATCCCGCTATCGAACGGAACTGTTGTCGAGGCTTTCGAGAATTGAATTACGCTGACCGTTACATTGTCGGTTCCACCGCGCGACAGGGTCAGATCGATCAGGGCCTGGCTTGCTTCCCTGGACCGCCGACCCGTCATGATCTGACCGATTTCTAGATCGCTCAGATGAGCCGTTAATCCATCGCTGCACAATAAAAAGGCGTCACCGACCATCATCTCGGTATCGACATAATCGAGATACGGCGCGGAACCCACCCCGATCGCATGCGTGATCGCGTTGCGATGCGGATAGGTCTCGGCCTCCTGCGGCGTCAGGACGCCGCTGTCGATAAGACGCTGCACTTCGGTGTGATCTCGGGTCAACAGCGTTAGCGTATCACCCCTTAGGAGGTATGC
>NZ_JBFUAY010000300.1:0-4485 GCF_056406015.1 Rhizobium sp. P1_E1
ATCCATGCCTGCGGGCTGGTCGAGGCAGCGGAGCATTTCCTGTTTTCCRCCGATTTCGTCAGCGCAGCGCGCGATGCGCTGAAGGGTGGGGCGCCGATTTTCTGCGACGCGGAAATGGTGTCCCAGGGCGTCACCCGGGCGCGGCTGCCGGCGCTGAACGAGGTGATCTGCACGCTGCGCGATCCCGCGACACCGGAGCTTGCGCGCGAGACCGGCAATACGCGTTCGGCCGCCGCCATGCATCTCTGGCTCGATCGGCTCGGCGGCAGCGTTGTCGCGATCGGCAATGCGCCGACCGCCCTCTTCCATCTGCTTGAACTCCTGCGCGACGGCGCCCCGAAACCCGCGGCGATCCTCGGCATGCCGGTGGGCTTCGTCGGCGCGGCGGAATCCAAGGATGCATTGGCGGAAAATTCCTACGGCGTACCCTTTGCCATCGTCCGCGGCCGGCTCGGCGGCAGCGCCATGACGGCAGCCGCCATCAATGCATTGGCGAGGCCGGGCCTATGACGACAAGCGGCCGTCTCATCGGCGTTGGCACGGGTCCTGGCGACCCGGAGCTCCTCACCCTCAAAGCCGTGCGCGCCATCGAAGGCGCGGATGTGATCGCCTATTTCGCCAAACAGGGCAGGGGCGGCAACGGCAAGGCGATCGTCGAGCCGCTGCTGAAATCCGGCGTGACGCTGCTGCCGCTCTATTATCCGGTGACGACCGAGATCGACAAGAACGACGAACGCTATCAGAGCCTGATCACCCAATTCTACGATCTGTCTGCCAAAGCGGTCGCCAGGCATCTCGATGCCGGGCTGACCGTCGCCGTTCTCAGCGAAGGCGATCCGCTCTTCTACGGCTCCTATATGCACCTGCATGTCAGGCTTTCCCAGCGCTACCCGACGGAAGTGATCCCCGGCATCAGCGCCATGTCAGGCTGCTGGTCGCTTGCCGGCATGCCGATCGTCCAGGGCGACGACGTGCTTACCGTACTGCCCGGTACGATGGCTGAGACCGAGCTGACGCGCCGCCTCGCCGATACGCAAGCCGCCGTCATCATGAAGGTCGGCCGTAATCTGCCGAAGATCCGCCGGGCGCTCGCAGCGGCCGGCCGGCTTGCGGAAGCCGTCTATGTCGAGCGCGGCACCATGGCGAATGCGGCGATGGAAAAGCTCGCCGACAGGACCGATGGCGACGCGCCGTATTTTTCGCTGGTGCTGGTCCCGGGCTGGGAGGCGAGCCGATGAGCGGCAGGCTTTTCGTGATCGGCACCGGTCCCGGCAATCCCGAGCAGATGACGCCGGAGGCTTTGACCGTCGTCGACCAGGCAACGGATTTCTTCGGCTACGGACCCTATCTCGACAGGCTGCAGCTCCGCGACGATCAGCTGCGCCATGCCTCGGACAATCGCGAGGAGCTCGACAGGGCGGGGGCAGCCCTCGCCATGGCGGCTGACGGCGCGAAGGTCTGCGTCGTCTCCGGCGGCGACCCCGGCGTCTTCGCCATGGCTGCCGCCGTCTGCGAGGCAATCGAGAACGGGCCGGCCGCCTGGCGCTCGGTCGATCTCACCATTCTGCCCGGCATTACCGCGATGCTGGCCGTGGCGGCAAGAGCCGGTGCCCCGCTTGGCCACGATTTCTGCGCCATATCGCTGTCTGACAATCTAAAGCCTTGGAATATAATAGAAACCCGCCTTGAACTGGCAGCAAAAGCGGGTTTCGTCATCGCGCTCTATAATCCGATCAGCCGAGCGCGGCCGTGGCAGCTCGGCGACGCCTTCAAGCTGTTGCGCAACCATCTGCCCCCAGCAACGCCGGTTATTTTCGGGCGCGCGGCCGGGCGCCCCGACGAGCGCATCGCAGTCCAGCCGCTGTCGCAGGCGGATGCGTCGATTGCCGATATGGCGACCTGCATCATCATCGGCTCGGCCGAGACACGCATCGTCACGCGGCCAGGCCGACTGGACCTCGTCTATACGCCGCGTTTCATGGCGGGAGGAAACAGGTGATCGATCGCCGCCAGCGCCGCCTCGACAGTTTCCACCGCTTTGACGATCGAGGCCGGAGCGCGCGCCACCATTATCACCTCGATACCGAGCAGGCGGGCTGCCTCGATCTTCGCATAGGTGGCGGCACCGCCGCTGTTCTTGGCGACGATGACGTCGATATCGTGCTGTCTCAGCAGATCGCATTCGCCTTCCAGCGTAAACGGACCGCGATCAAGGACATAGTCGACATTCGCAAGCGCAAGCGGCGGTTCGACGGGATCGACGCTGCGAATGAGATAATGATGTTGCGGTGCGGCTTCCGCATGATGGGCACCCTGCCGGCCCGTCGCCAGGAAGACATGGCGGGGGGAGGGGCCAAGCGCATCGATGGCAGCCGGAATGCTCTGCACGTCCCGCCATCGATCGCCCGGCCGGCGTTGCCATTCGGGACGGCGCAGTGCGATGGCAGCGATACCGCTGGCCTCAGCCGCGAAAGCGGCATTGGCCGAAATGCGCTCGGCGAAGGGATGCGTGGCGTCGATCAACAGGTCATATCCGCCGGCCTTCAGGAAAGCGGCGAGTGCGGTAGCGCCGCCGAAACCGCCGATACGAACCGGAACAGTCTGCATGGCCGGTTTTTCGGTGCGACCGGCAAGCGACAACAAAACATCGCAATCATCCCGCGCCGCGAGCGCCTCGGCAAGCAGCCGCGCCTCGCTGGTGCCGCCGAGGATCAAGATGCGGGGTCGTCCCATGTCTGATGTCGCTCCTCCGTCCGGTCAGCGTTGGCTGACTATTATCGGCATCGGGGAGGATGGTCCAGAAGGGTTGGGCGAGGAGGCGAAGAGGCTGATCGCGACCGCATCCGCCGTCTTCGGTGGCGCGCGGCACCATGCGCTTGCCGCGTCGCTGATCACATGCGAAAGGCTTTCCTGGCAGAGCCCGTTCGAGCGCTCGGTCGACGCTATCCTCGAAAGGCGCGGCACGCCTATTGTCGTGCTCGCCTCTGGCGATCCCTTCCTCTATGGCGTCGGCGCAACGCTCTCCCGCCATGTGGCAGCGGAAGAGATGCGCGCCATCCCCGCAGCATCAGCCTTCAGCCTTGCCGCCTCCCGCCTTGGCTGGCCGCTGCAGGACGTCGCGACGATCTCGCTGCATGGACGGCCGATCGGCCTGATCCAGCCGCATCTGCACCCCGGGCGGCGCATCCTCGCGCTGACCTCGGACGACAAGGGCCCCCGTGAACTGGCTGCCCTGCTGACTGCTGCTGGCTTCGGTCAGTCGCGACTTACGGTGCTCGAGGCGCTTGGCGGTGCTCGGGAACGGCAAAGAAGTGCTGTGGCTGCGGATTTTGATCTCGTGGACATCGATCCCCTGAATGTCTGCGCCGTCGATGTTGCGGCAGGGGAGGGGGCTCGCATCCTGCCTTTTGCCGCAGGGCTCGAAGACGAACTGTTCGAGCATGACGGACAGATCACCAAACGTGAAATCCGGGCGATGACGCTTTCGGCGCTCGCGCCGCGTCACGGCGAGCTGCTCTGGGATATTGGCGCAGGCTCGGGATCGATCGGCATCGAGTGGATGCTGGCCGATCCCAGCCTGAGGGCAATCGCCGTCGAACAATCGCCGGAACGGGCCGCACGGGTCGCCCGCAATGCATCCGCCTTCGGCGTACCGCATCTCGCCGTCATTGAGGGTACGGCACCCGATGCGCTGAAGGGCCTGCCGGAACCGGATGTGATCTTCCTCGGCGGCGGCGGCAGCGAACCGGGCGTTATCGATGCCGCGATTGCCGCGCTAAAGCGAGGAGGGCGGCTTGTTGCCAATGCCGTGACGCTGGAGATGGAAGCGCTGCTGCTCAGTGAACATGCCAAACGCGGCGGCTTCCTCACGCGAATCGAAATATCGCGCGCCCAGCCCGTCGGCGGCATGACCGGCTGGCGGCCGGCCATGCCGGTAACGCAGTGGCGCTGGACGAAAGGATGACGAGATGACGGTGCATTTCATCGGCGCGGGACCAGGTGCTGCGGATCTGATCACGGTGCGTGGCCGTGATCTCATCGCCCGGTGCCCGGTCTGTCTCTATGCCGGCTCGATCGTCTCGGCCGAACTGCTGCAATATTGTCCGGCGGGCGCGCGCATCGTCGATACGGCGCCGATGTCGCTCGACGAGATCGAGGCAGAATATCTTCGCGCTGCCGCGGCGGGCCAGGATGTCGCCCGGCTGCATTCCGGCGATCTCTCGGTCTGGAGTGCGGTCGCCGAGCAGGTGCGCCGGCTTCAAAAACACGGCATCGACTATACGATGACGCCAGGCGTTCCGGCYTTTGCCGCCGCAGCCTCAGCCCTCGGCCGAGAGCTGACGATCCCGGCCGTGGCGCAGAGCCTGGTGCTGACCCGCGTTTCCGGCCGCGCGTCACCAATGCCGAACGACGAGACACTGGCAAAATTCGGCGCGACAGGCGCCACGCTGGCAATCCATCTGGCAATCCACGCGCTGAAGCAGG
>NZ_JBFUAY010000301.1:0-4476 GCF_056406015.1 Rhizobium sp. P1_E1
GACCAGCGAAAACCGGTCAGCTTCCGCACGATCACATAGATCAGGATGCTGTGCCAGACATAGAGGCCAAAAAACGCCATACCGGCTCCTGGCGTACCGAGCAGCGATACGAAGATCCAGGCAAGCCCCACATGCACGACTGCCGCCGCAACCTCCGTCCAGAAGAAAATCGCCTGGGTACGCTTCGCCACGACGATGAAACCCATCGGCCAGGAAATAATCCTCAGCATCATTCCAAGGCAGATCCAGCGCAGAAGATCGACTGCCCCATGAAATTCCGCCGAATAGAACAGGCTCATCATGAGCGGCGCAAGCGTCAAGGTGCCGAGCAGGCCGGGGCCAGCGAGCAGCATGCTGATTTCCGCCTGTTCATTGACCAGCCGATTGCATTCGGCATTGTTCTCGGCTGCCGCAGTCAGGCGCGGATAAAAATCCGTTCCCATCGCCTGCAGGATGAAGCCGGCATAGAGACCGCCAAGGCCCCAGGCCGCCTGGTACAATCCAGCCGCCATGACGCCACCCTCCTTCAGCACGATGAGCCGGATGGCATAAGCTGCGCCGAAGGTCAGAAGCCCGCTTGCCATGAAGACGAAGCCGAGCCTGAGCAGTGCCGACACTTCCCGACCGAACTGGCGCGTGGGCATTGGCGAGGGATGCGGGCAGATCCGCCGGCTGTACCACCAGGTCGGGAGGATTGAGGCAGCTGCAATCACAACGAGGGACGGTGCGATCGCCTGCAGGCCGAACAGATAGATCAGCGGGATGCTGACAGCTGTGCCGATAAGCCCGGCAAGCACGTTGATACGAGCAAGATCGGCAATGCCGCGCAGGCCCTGGATCAATGCAGTCTGCCCTGCAGAGACCAGGCGAAAGAAGATTGCCAGCGACAGCAATGCAATGCCACCGGCATGCTGGTAGTCGCCGAAAGTGAAATTTGAGATCGGGAATGCCAACGCGGCGAGAAGGAGCGCACCAAGCAATCCGAGCACTATCGATATGCGTCTCAGCACTGTTGCTGATCGTGCGATCATTTCTGCGTCGTCGGTGCCCGCAGCTTCGGCAATCTGGCGCACGCCACTGCTGCCCACGCCAAGCCCGGCAATCGCCTGCGCGATATCGAGGATCGACCCGTAAAGGCCCATCAGTCCCACGCCTTCCGGCCCGAGCAGAACAGCCATGGCTTTGTTTCTGACAATGCTGAGTGCGACGTTGACGAGCGAAGACCCGCCCATCAACATCGTCGATTTGAGGATCTGGGTGTAGGTCTGGCTGCTGGGTGGGGTCATGCGCAAAGTCATCGGATGCCCCTAGCCGTTTATTCCGTGCTGGCGTTCAATCGCCCGCCGCAGGGTCGATTGCAGCACATGCATTTTGCGGATCACCGGCTTACCTGACTGACATGCGCCTCTGTCTGAACAGGCACCGCAGCGGCGTCTTCGGACGACGCATCCGTGAGACGGGACTGGGTTACCCTGACCACGTCGCCCGGCGCCAGTTCCGTCGTTTCGGAAGCCTGGAATTGATCGACTTGTCCCTTGTCCCGCCGGCTCACGCTGAAGGTCAGCGGGAGTTCTTCATCGCGGTTATTCACGTTAGGGCCGGTCGACAGTTCTCCGAGAAGCAGTTGTTGCGTGGTGTCGCGCTTCAATTTGAGCTGATCGAGATTGGCCTTTTCCGCCTGCACTTCGGAAGCGATCTCGCTCCGGCGGGTGTCGGAAAGTCCCTCGAGATTGCGCGTCGTCTCGTTGATCGCCTGGCGGCCCCGCATGATGGCCGTCACGAGGTCGAGCCGGTCGGAGCGATAGGTGGTGAGCAATCGTTCCAGATCCATCTGGCGTGAAGTGATCGTGAGGCCCTTCTGGACCAGCGTCTTCACGCTCGTCAGTTGCTCTTCGACCGACCGGATATTGTCATCCGAGCCTTTCAGCTTTTCTTCCAGTGTATCGATTTCCGCCGTCAAGAGATTGCGCAATTCGGCGAGAGCCACCGACTGCTTGTCCAGCGCGTTTGCACGAGCCTGAAAAATGACCCGCTCCTCCTGGTAGAGACTCTCGGCATATTGCCGATCGGCAGCCGGCGGCTGATCGAAGACGATCTCCTTCGCGCCGGCCATTTCCGTTTGCAGACGCGCGAGCTTTGCCAAGCTGCGCAGCAGCGAGTGGTCGATTTCCCGCAAGTTGCCGACAAGAGTGATCGTCTGCGATCGCTGCTGTGCCGGCGCCCGCAACGGGCCGCCGCTCATGGCCAGGGATTGCAGGACGCTGAGACCGGAGTGAAACTTATATTCTCCCGGCGCCATCACATCTCCGACGACGTAAATAGACGGATAGTCGATAATGTCGATGGTCACCGCAGGTGTCTGGGCCAAACCCATCTTTGCCTGAAGGCGCTTGCCAATCTCGTTGGTGAGGCTGGCATTGTCCAGACTTCCAACCGACAGCGACCCCAGAAAGGGCAGGGAGACTTCACCTGCATCTGAAACCGTATATTCGCCGCCAATCGCATCCCATCGCTCAAACTGGCCCTTGGACGGCATCCATTGGACGACCGTCAGGCGGATTTTTGTTTGCGGAGCCAAAGGGGCGCTATCGGCGAGAGCCGGCGACACGGCTCCGGCAAGAAAGACGAGTACGCTGATGACAAACGTGGCGCGAAAGAACGGGTGAGGGGCACGGTGCGATAGATTCATTACATGTCTCGCCTTCAAAACATCCTTCAACGGACGCTGGTCCAATGCCTTAAGCGCTGTTCGAACGCCGGACGCTAAGCCCGAAACCAGATCGCTAGTGTGCAGCCTTGCGAAGCCTTGAGGAAGGTGGAGGTCGTTTACTTTGCCTAATCACAATTGATGAGGTGGGGAGAGTGCTTAAGCCTCAATCGAGCAGAAACACATATCTTCGGCGCGACACAGGGCGTCGCCTCGGGTGCGCTAGCCTCGAAGAACCGCAATCCCCTGCGGCAGAGCCTTTATGCTCGCATCGCCAAATTTTGCCGGACGACGATATTGACCGGCGGCGGCGCCTTTCGTTCGACAACTCGAAGCAGCGCCAGCGGTGCGGCACAAGGCCGTTCTCGTGCCAGATCTTGACGACCGAATACGCCGCCATCTCAGCCGCCTATGCGGCTTCAAGCCTTGCACAGCAAGCGGCAAATCTTCGCGCGTCTTATCCATCACGTGGGCGTGCAACAAGGCCGGTTGCCCAAAGGATGCCGCCTGTAGAGCGAAAGGCGTAGCATATACTCTCTCATTTTTCGACTACAATTCAGGGCCGCGTATCGAGCGGTCCTCATAGATTCGATCCTGATAATCTCGCGGGAGGTGCCTGCCATGTATCGCAACGCTCGTCGGTGGACCTCGCGCTCACTCCTGGTGGATTCGTTGATTCCCGGATGGCTGACCATCGGCGGCAAGGGAAGGCCGCGCAAGCCTGCCGAAAGGCACGAGGACAGTGCTCAACTTGCGGCATCCGTGCAGACCGCGAATGGAATCAAATACGGTACCCTTGTCGACAATCCCCCCAACAACGCGGCGCTCAACGAACATGACGCTGGACATAGAGTGGGCGTGATCGGTGAACCGGACCCTCGGGCCGATATCACTCGCGTACCGCCGCCCTTGCCCGCCGCTTTCGCAACAAATCGCGAGATGGGGGGGCGAAGCCGTGGGACTGCCGCGTCTGTGTTGCCCGCCCACACGCCTGGTTTTGCAGGTCTCGAGCGGAACGCGAACGGAGTTGCATTCGGGGCTCAATCGTCCCTTTATCGCACCTACGCTGGAATGAGCCTCATAGGTGATGATCCTCTCGCTGCGTATCTGCCGCAAAGCCCTGCAACGACAGTTTCGGGGCAGGGTTCTGCTGCGGTGACGGGCGAGCTTGCGCACTCAGGCAAGGTCGTCATTCTCGAATCGAGCCCGTCAGCGCAGGCGACGACGCACCAGGCTGGCGCTAATTCGCTGGCGTTTGGCATGCCCTTTGGTGTGTGCGGATGCGGCTACTTTACCTCCCCCACGCGGATTCTCGATTGGGCCCATGGCGGCGCCTTGCTTCAGCGAGATGGTCAGTTGCCGGGAACAAGGCTGACCGAAGGGCCGGACTATGTGGAGACGATCAAGAAGGCCATCGGCGCCTCGGTCAGCGACCCGCTTCTCGATCGTAGCCTGTCTCCTCTCTCGGGCTGGCGCGGAACCGCAACGTGGGCAGAATCAACGGCCTTGAACGGATCGTTGCCCGGCGGCGGAGAGACCGGAAAGGGCACCACCACGAAGGGTGTCGGCAGCCTTTCCGGCTCGGTGACGACGCCGCCTCAACCTTCTGCGCAGCGCTCGTTGACGACGCAAAATCTGGCGGCCGCTGCGGCGGCGGCCAGCAACGCGATTGTGCTGGAAAACCAGAAGCAGGGCAATCCGGAGAGCGAGTGGGGCATCGACGGTGCCGGCAGCACCAACATCGAAGGGTTTGCGACCGACATCAGCGT
>NZ_JBFUAY010000302.1:0-4464 GCF_056406015.1 Rhizobium sp. P1_E1
ACTTCCAGCAATGCGACGATGCCGACAAGAATGCCGACGTCGCTCAACCTGCCATGGGCAGCGCCAGTGGCAATCAATGGCAGAAGGGCGTCATTGAGATGCAGCGTGCTGGTGATGAGCGCCACTCCGCAAATATGCGCCGAGATGCGGGGCGAAACCACCTGGCGAAGTGCGCCGAGATAGCTGAGATGATGAACCGCGGCCATCTCCGTTCCCGCCCGCTTCGGCAGGGCGAAGACGATGATCCCCTGGCAGAGCAGGCATGAGATGCTGGCAAAAAGGTAGGCCGGCAGCATGCTCGATGCGCCTGACAGCAGCAGGCCGGTTGCCCCTGGGATCAGCACCCAGGACAGCGAGATCATAGCGCGCACGCCGGAGTTGGCCGTCACCATGTCGCTTCGGTTCATGCCGTGCATCGCCGCGCGCGCATTGGCAAACAGCAGCGAGTTCAGCGCCCCGTAGATCGGCAGGGGCAGCAACCCGCTGATGACGAAGACAGCCGCTGTGGGAAAAGCGTAGACCATGCCGTAGCCGACGATGCCGAAGAGGCCGGCGCCGATCATCGTCGACCGGTACTCGCCAAGCCGGTCGGCGAGATTGCCGAGCAGAATGCTGATGACGACGTTCACCGCCGCCGAGACGAAACTCAGGAACGAATAGAGACCGTCGCTCAAGCCCAATTCGCGGATACCCACGACCGAACGGTAAGGTGCGGTCATCGCCCCCGCCATTCCGAAGGTGAAAATGGCGATCATGCTGGCGCGGATCGCCGGAGTGCGGAAGACGTCGGGAAAAAGTCGGCTCATGCGGTCATCGATCAGAAGTAAGCCGGCTTCACAACCTGCTCCTCTCGTCTTCCTCTAGAGCAATTCCAGGAAAAGTGCGAAGCGGTTTTTCGTCCAGAATTGCGTAAAAACAAAAAGTTAGAGCGGTTCTGCGCTTCCATGAAAAATTGAACCGCTCTAGGTTTCAGTAATGTTCCGATTGCGAGAAGGTTCGCGCGAGCTCGGCCTGGCCGGCCRTGAGGCCGCAATCGACAGGCAGGCAGACGCCGGTGATCGCTGCGGCCTGGGGACCGGCAAGGAAGGCCACGGCATTGGCAACATCTTTCGGATCGACGACGCGCTGCAGCGGATACCAGCGGCGTGCTTCCTCGAAAACATTCGGATTGGCTGCCGCGCGTGCTTCCCAGGCCTGCGTCTTCACCGTGCCGGGTGCGACGGCGTTGGACCGGATGCCGAACTTGCCGTATTCTACGGCGACCAGCCGGGTGAAATGCAGAAGGCCGGCCTTGGCGACGCTATAGGCCGGGTGTCCGAAGACATGCAGGCCGTTGACCGAGGCGATGTTGACGACGGAACCCTTCGAGGCCTTCAGCATGGGCTCGAATGCGCGGAAACACAAAAATGCCGCCTCGAGATTAAGCGAATTGTCCGCCCGCCAGATCTCAGGCGTCGTCTCGTGCAGGCTGGTCGCGCGGGCAGCACCGGCATTGTTGACCAGGGTTCGAACCACACCGGCCTCCGCAGCGCGCCTTGCCAATTCGGCAATGCTCGTCTCGCTGGTCACATCGCATCCGACGGCGACGAAGCGATTGTCTGGCCCGAGCCTCGACGCCACGGCAGCCGCAGCCGGGGCATCGATATCGGCGAGCAACACGACATCGTGGTCATCGGCAAGCCGTGCGGCGATCGCCGCGCCGATATCGCCGGCAGCGCCTGTAATGATGGCTATCGACTGCGTCATTTCCTGTCGCTCCCGTTCACAACCGGATTCTCATGGGTCTCAATCTCCAAGCAATTGCCGGTCGTCGCCGTCACGGTGAATGACAAGCTGCTGCTTGATACGCCGAAGCGTGGTCGTCGCCTTGGGCTGAACGGCGTAGGCGACGAGGCTCGACAGGATATCGACTGTCGCGATGTAGGCGATACGCGTCGAGGTCGGGCGATAGATGTTATTGCCCTCGGGAAGGTCGATCGGCACGACGATTTCGGCAGCCTTGGCAACCGGGCTTGCCGTCTGTGTCAGGGCGATCGTCTTCACCTTGGCCTGGCGGGCAAGCTCGAAGGCGCGCACCAGCTCGGTATTGCGTCCCGAGAAGGACGAGCCGATCACGACATCGCCCGGCCGTGCCGCAGCAGCCATCATCAGCTGCATGCTATGGTCGGAACTTGCCGTGATGCGAAGCCCGAGACGGAAGAGCCGGTTCTGGAGCTCGTCGGCGATCATCGACGAATTGCCGCCCGACCCGAACGCATAGATCATATCGGCCTTGGCGATATGCGAAACGGCGGCTTCGATCGCCGCAAGATCGAGCGACCGATGCAGGAGAAAGAGCGCGTTCTGGGCCTTGGTGATGATGTCCTGGGCGACATCGGCCGGATCCGTGCTTTTCGATTCCGGTTTCAGATAGCGAACGCCGATATGGGCGGTCCGGGCGAGCTGCACCTTGAAGTCGGAAAAGCTCTCGCAACCGAGCCGCCGGCAAAAGCGTGTGACGGTCGGCGGCGAAACCTCCGCCCGTTCCGCGAGCTCGATGATCGAGGCGTTCACGGCAAACTCGAAATCGTTGACGATGATCTCCGCGATGCGGCTCTCGGAGGGAGAGAGCCTGCTCTTGTCTTCCTGCAGCGTTGAAAAGATATCCAAGCCCGTCCCCCCAATGGTTCTCTATTTACCCTTCTTCTTATAGGCCACGCAGTCGATCTCAACCTTGCAATCAACCATCATCGACGATTGCACACAGGCGCGCGCCGGCGGATGTTCGCCGAAATACTCCTGATAGATCTTATTGAAGGTCCAGAAGTCGCGCGGATCGTCGAGCCAGACGCCGACGCGCACGACGTCCTCGACGCCGTATCCGGCCTCATCGAGGATCGCCAGAACATTGGCAATCGTCTTATGGGTCTGGGCAATGATGTTGCCGTCGATGATTTCGCCATCTTCCATCGCAACCTGCCCGGAAACATACAGCCATCCGTCGGCTTCGACCGCACGCGCGAAAGGCAGCGCCTTGCCGCCGGCGCCCGTTTGAACAGTGCCATAGCGCTTGATGGGCATGCTGAAGTCCTTGCAAATTATTTTCTTGATAAGTTGACAAATGACCATAGAAAGCAGAATTTGACCAGTGAAAAACGCGATTTATGAAAAGAATTTCAATCCGGGGCAAATATGCGCGATCCTTTCAAGAACCCTTTCCCCTCCGACAGTGCCCGGCATGCCATCTGGGAAATGCTCGTTCCGCGCGATATCGATGCCTTTCTCGCCGCCGATTGGTCGATGGTGGCTGGTGATTTCGTGGAAGAGGGCTTCATCGGCATCGATGGCCGAAAGGAAGTCAGCCCCGACAATTGGCGCCTCGCATTTCCGACGCTGTCTGCCTATCGCCAGGAATGGCTGAGGCAGGCGCAGGATTTTGCCCAACAGAGTTTCGCGGAAGATGCGCGCACGGCGATCTTCACCACGACGACGCTGGAAGATATCGAAATCGAAGGCGACATGGCGCTCGTCCGCAAGAAATTCGACGGCGGCATTTCCAAGCCTGACGGCACCCGAGATGTCATGCAATGGCAGACGCTCTATTATTGCAGGCTTCACCAAGGACGCTGGAAAATCTCAGGTTTCACCGGCTACCTGCCGAACCCGATGGGTTGACGCAGGGCCGACAACACGAAGGCCACTTTCTTGCGCATTTYCACGGCAGCACTGGCGACCGAGACCAACACCTTTTCTCCGATCTGCGTGGATCGTCGCGCATTCGAAGCGTCGCTTTATGCCCCGCCCGGCCAACATCCCGAAACACCGACACTCTGCACCGCGCCGATCACCGTCGGAAGGCGCGTCACTGCTGAAAAGGGTTGGGAGCTGATTGAGGGAACCGCCACCTGGGCCGACCCCGCAGGCCTCGTCAACCGGACGACCTACGAGGAATTGCGTGACGAAATTCTCGGTCAACTCCGCGCGGCAATGCCTGTCGACGCGGTTGTCATGGGCCTGCACGGCGCCATGGTGGCGGCCGGATACGAGGATACGGAAGGCGATCTCCTCTCGCGCATCCGCCAGATCGTCGGGCCTGATGTGCTCATCTGCGCCGAACTCGATCCGCACAGCCATCTCACGGCAAAACGCGTCGCTGCACTCGATTTCGCGGTCTATTTCAAGGAGTTTCCGCATACGGACTTCGTCGACCGCGCCGAGGACCTCTGGCGCATCGCTGTCGAAACGCTCGAAGGCCGGATCAAGCCTGTTATGTCGGTGTTCGACTGCAAGATGATCGACGTCTTCCCGACATCGCGCGAGCCCATGCGCTCCTTCGTCGACAAGATCATGCAGATCGAGAAGGATGATCCGGACGTCCTGTCGATCTCGGTGGTCCACGGCTTCATGGTGGGCGACGTTCCTGAAATGGGAACGAAGCTGCTTGTCGTGACTGATAATAAGCCGGAAAAGGGCGCGGCTTTGGCG
>NZ_JBFUAY010000303.1:0-4460 GCF_056406015.1 Rhizobium sp. P1_E1
CACGATCTAAATTAGACTGTAATAATATTCAGTCAATCAATCTTCCCCTTCGCCAGATGAGCGTCGAGTATTAGTGGTCTAAGAATGGAATAGGCAGACTAATCCAGGGAGATCGGAATTCTCGGAAAGGCGAATGTAAAATGGTTCAAAACGCCCTATTCCGTCATGCGCTTTCTCGTCATCTCTTGTCTCGAGATTACATTTTTTATATAATCTATCCGAGGCAGAATCACACTTTTGATGCAAGGTTATTGTTTTGTGCCTATCTTCTGCTCAATGCCGCGCTGCTCGCGCCCTTTTGGCATGGTCTCAGGACGATCTCTCATCAGCGTCGAAAGTCGCCAAAGCGACGATTGCCAATTTCGAGGCTGGAAAGCGCTCTCCCTACGAACGAACCCTTCAGGATGTGAAGCACGCCCTGGAAGGCGGCGGGGTTGTGTTCATCCCTGAAAATGGTGGGGGTGCAGGCGTTCGCCTGGCAAAACGCGCGGATGCGTCGATCGACACGAATGAAACCGAGACGGTTCAATATGAAGAATATCTCAAAAACGACGCACCGCCCGGTGCAGGTGGCTGAATGATGGCAAAGAAAGAGAAGCTCGAACACTCCGAACTGGCGGGAGAATTCACCGACGAMGGGATCACCGTGCTCGTCGATATCTTCCGCACATCCGGCAGCAATGAAGACTGGACGATGGAGGTGGTCACGCAGGCGGAGGATCTGATCCGCTGGGACGAGCCATTTGCGACGGACCGCGATGCCTTCGACGAATTCCTGGCCGTCGTTGCCCGCGACGGCATTCGATCGTTTCTCGAAGATGAAGAGCCATCCGTGCATTGAGGGATATTTGTGAAAAGCATCAATGATCTAGTCGCGTCTGCGAAAACCGTCTGCGATCGATACCGGGCCGGGCGGATGGAGCGCGAAACCGTGCGGGAATGGGTCCTCGGGCTCGGCGCCTATCCGCCGCCCCATGGTGACCGCGTGCGGGAAGCGGCAGAATGGTTCCGCTTGCACAATCGCGAGCCTGTTTCCGAAGACATCGTGCTGGTGGACATCGATCGGCTTGCGGCGATTTCAGCGCCGTGATCCCCGGGCGTGCGAGCGGACAGGCCGGCTGCAAGGGCTCGCCCATATCCGATCTTAGCCACGCATTGCCTGACCGTTCGATGCGGGATGGATCGCAGCAGTGCCTGCGCTGTTTTGCGGTTGCCTCGCCGCCTCGATCCGGACTGGCGCAATTACGCCGGTACTAGGCGGCGTAGGACCAATGACGATCATGAGCCTTATGCATAATACCCTCATCGCAGCTTCCATGCGGAGCGGTCTGGGGGTTCCGCAGCTTCGGCAAATGTGACACTCCTTACGCTGTTGACATGGCTCCTGCATCGCGCGCGCGAAGCGTACGTCAAGCGCGGCTAGGTAATTTTTATTCGTGCGATAAGTAGAAGGAACAGCACGTGGCAGCATTTCCGGAAAAGGCGAAGGTCGTCATCATCGGGCTCGGCGGCATCGTCGGCGCCTCCATCGCGCATCATCTCGTCGAGCGGGGATGGGACGATATCGTCGGCATCGATAAGTCGGGCATACCGACCGATATCGGTTCGACAGCCCATGCCTCGGACTTCTGTTACACCACGAGCCATGACTATCTGTCGGTCTGGACCACGCAATATTCGATCGATTTCTACGAGAAGATGGGCCATTACGCCCGCATCGGCGGCCTCGAAGTGGCGCGCACCGGCGACGATACCTGGATGGAGGAAATCAAGCGCAAGCTTTCCTCGGCACGCGCTTTCGGCACGCGCGCTCATTATGTCAGCCCTTTCGAGATCAAGGAGAAGTTCCCGCTGATTGAGGAAGATCAGGTGATGGGCGGCCTTTACGATCCGGATGCCGGCCTGGTCATTCCGCGCTCGCAGACCGTTGCCGGCAAGCTGGTCGATGCCGCCGAAAAGGCAGGCAAGCTGCAGGTGTTCGGCAACACGCCGGCGAAGTCGCTGATCGTCGAAGGCGGCCGCATCAAGGGCGTCGTCACCCATCGCGGCACCATCATGGCCGACCACGTCATCGTCTGTGCCGGCCTCTGGGGGCGCCTGATCGCGGAGATGGTCGGCGAAGACCTGCCGGTCATGCCGGTCGACCACCCGCTCACCTTCTTCGGTCCGTATAATGAATTTGAAGGCACCAGCAAGGAAATTGGCTTCCCGCTGCTGCGCGACCAGGGCAACTCCGCCTATATGCGCGATACCGGCGACCCGGCGACGACGGAGGGCGGTCAGATCGAGTGGGGCTATTACGAAGCCACCAATCCGCGCATGTGCCACCCGCGCGATCTTCTCGAAAAACACGAAGCGCGACTTTCGCCCTCGCAGCGTGATCTCGAGATGGAACAGATCATCGAGCCGCTCGAGCGCGCCATGGAACTGACGCCGATCCTCGGCGAACTCGGCTATAACGAAGGTCACTCCTTCAACGGCCTGCTGCAAGTTTCCGCCGCCGGCGGCGCATCCTGCGGCGAGAGCCAGAAGGTGCGCGGTCTCTGGTATTGCGTTGCCATCTGGGTCAAGGACGGCCCAGGCTATGGCAAGCTGATCGCCGACTGGATGACCGATGGCCGGACTGAAATCGATCACAACAGCATCGACTACGCCCGCTTCTATCCGCATCAGTTGACGGAAGAGTTCATCGAGGGCCGCTGCTATGAAGCCGCCCAGAAGATCTATTTCCCGGCCGTTCACACCCGCGAACCCTATGCATCCGGCCGCAACGCCAAGCGCTCGCCCTTCTACGAGCGCGAAAAGGAGCTTGGCGGCTACTTCATGGAACTTGGCGGCTGGGAGCGTGCGCACGGCTACGCCGCCAACGAGCACCTTCTGGAGAAATACGCCGACCGCGTCCCGGTTCGCGAGAACGAATGGGACAACCGCCATTTCTGGCGCGTGTCGAATGCCGAGCATCTGGCGATGAGCGAGGATTGCGGCATCGTCAATCTCAGCCACTTCCACATGGTCGACATCGAGGGTCCCGACCATGTCGAACTGATGGAATGGCTGTGCGCCGCCAAGGTCGGCGGCGATGCCAACATTGGCAAGGGCATTTATACCCACTTCCTCGACGACGAAGGCATGGTGCGCGCCGACTTCACCGTCTTCCGCATGGCCGACCGGTGCCGTCTCGTCAACGGCGCCGATGCCGGCCCGCGCGACCTGCACTATATGAAGCGCGTCGCCGAAGACCGCGGCCTTGACGTGATCATCACAGACGTCTCGGAAAAATTCGTGACGATCGGCATCTGGGGTCCGAACGCGCGCGACACGCTGAAGAGGGCTGTGGCCGATCCGGCCGGGCTAGATCAGGAAAACTTCGCCTTTGCGGCGATCAAACCGATCGAAATTGCAGGCAAGCCTGTCACCGCCTTCCGCATCTCGTATGTCGGCGAGCAGGGCTGGGAACTGCACATGAAGTACGAAGACGGCCTCGCCGTCTGGGATGCGCTACGCTCGACCGGTGTGATGGCCTTCGGCGTCGAAACCTACGCAAACTCGCGCCGCATGGAAAAGAGCCTCCGCCTGCAGAACGCCGACCTCCTGACCCAGTACAACCTGATCGAAGCCGATCTCGCCCGTCCGAAGGTCAAGGAGGCCGATTTCCGCGGCAAGGCGAAACATCTGGAATACAAGGCACGCGAGCACCAGCCGGCCATGCTTTTCACACTTGTGATGACGGAGAATACCGACAAATCGGGCGTGAAGCGTTATCCCCTCGGCAACCTGCCGGTTGTCGATCCGGCGACGGGAGAGGTTCTGGTCGACGAGCTTGGCCGCCGGTCCTACACCACCTCGATCGCCTACGGCCCAACGGTCGGAAAGAACATTGCCTTGGCCTATCTACCTTGGTCGCATTGCCAGGTCGGACGCCGCCTGAATGTCGAGTATTTTTCCGAGAGCTATCCGGTCGAGGTTGTCGGCGTCGGGTACAAGCCGATCTATGACCCAGAAAATCTGAAGCCGCGCACCTAAGCGCAGCGGCGCCCCGCAGATCGGAATCGATTTTCGGAAAGCACGTGCGAGGATTGAAAGTGTTGCAGCGCCGCGTGTCTTAGAAGACGTGCGGCGCTGTAAGCACTCCAGAACTTGTGACGCCGCAGCCACAAACATGAGATTGATCGTCAGCGCCACGCGGAACGGCGGCTCGGATGGTCGCTGGTGACCCGGATCCGTCAGCTGTCCGCTTCTGACGCTCTGGATGCTGGCGCTATTTTGCGGTTGCCTCGCAGTCGGATTGGAAGTCAGGATGCGGCGAAGCGATCATTAGAATTCAAGAGTGAGGCATGATGTCGTCCGAAAACCGCTCACACTTTTCAGCATCATGCTCTGGCGAGTGGACAGTCGATGCTTGATAATCCCACATGGTCCGGAGTGCTCGCCGATCCTGTCGTCCAGGCCGGGACGTTGGC
>NZ_JBFUAY010000304.1:0-4381 GCF_056406015.1 Rhizobium sp. P1_E1
AACCAGGTCTTGAAGGACTTGGCGTAAAAGTCGAATTCAACGCCGGTCATGGCTTCGTGCAGGGCGGTGTTGACGAAGTTCAGCCAATCCTGATCGCCGCGCTTGACAGCGCAGGCATAGGTCTGCGGGTTCCAGCCGAAGCCGGCATCTTTATAGCGGCCCGGATTCTGCGTCATGTACCAGGCGAGCGACGACTGGTCGGTGGCGACTGCATCGGCGCGTCCCGATTCCAGCGCCTGATAGATCAGGTCGACGGAATCGTACTGGTCGACAGTCGCCTCCGGCAATGCGGCATGCACCATCGCCTCGGCGTAGACGTTCTGGAGAACCGAGATGGTAACGGAGGAACCGGCCGCCTTGAGGGCTGCGTAGTCGGCATATTTGCCATCCGCCTTGAGCATCAGGCCGACACCCTCGCGATAATAAGGAATGGTGAAGGCAACCTGCTGGGCGCGCTCGCCGGTAACGGTCATGAACTGGCAGGTGATGTCGACTTTGTCGGTGGTGATGTTCGGGATRCGGGCGTCGGAGGACTGGTTCACATACTCGATCTTCTCAGGATCGCCGAAGAGCGCCTTGGCGATGATGTGGCCCATGTCGACGTCGAATCCCTGAAGCTTGTCGTCGGCACTCTTGAAGTGCCAAGGCGCATTGGTGCTGCCCGTGCCGAGGACGAGATGGCCGCGGGCCAGCACTTCATCGAGCTTGCTGCCGTCCGCCAGCGCAGGCGTGGACAACAGAGCGGCGACAGCCAGCGACATCACGCCGGTGCGAAAGGAAATGGTCATGGCGTTCCCCTTATGGATGGTTCCTATTGTTCCAGTATAATGGACGCATGTCTGTTTTACTGGAACAATGTTATGAAGTGCCATCAAGGATGAATTGTCAATGGGTCATGCCGAAAAAACGCGCAGTGGTGCGTGTGGTGATTTTTTCGGCAGTGCAGCATTGTTCTCTTGTTTCAGAGGCTCAACATCATGCCTTCTCGTTCGGCGACCTGACAGCCAAGCCGAGGCGGAAGATGTGGCCTTCAGAGCGAGCGCCTCAGGAACCGCCCGCCTTAGGCGTTTGCGGTCGCAGCGCGGATCAGCGAACCAGCCGCCTCGCCTGCGGCTTCCATATAGGTCGGGTCGCGATGCAACAGAACGACGGCGAACGAGCCATCGAGCAGCAGGACGATCTGCCGAGCGAGCTGCGGCGCTTCCGTCTTGATTCCGGCCGCCTCGAACGTAACCTGCAACCAGGCCTCGACCCTCTTCTTGTGTTCAATCCCGACTTTCATGGCTGGATGGCCAGGCATATTGGCGAGTTCCGCAGAGGTGCGCAGGAAGCCGCAGCCCTTCCATTTCGGATGGCGGGCCGCGCGGGCGAGATTGCGAAAGATGCCTTGCACCTTATCCGCCGGCTCGCCCGTCGTTTCCGCGTACCAGCGCTTGAACAGAGAGAGGTTAGGCTGGTCGCGCGCCTCCAGATAGGCCCCGATGAGATCGTCCTTGCTGGCGAAATGGTAGTAAAGGGTGCGTTTCGTGACACCGGCCTCTTCAGCCACCGCATCGACGCTGACGCTCCTGATGCCCTCGTTGTAAAACAGTTTGGCGGCCGCCGAGATGATGYGTTCGCGCGTCGGGACTGGCTGTGAGATCATGTCGCTATGTATACCGACTAGTGAATATACACAAGCATCGACCGGCGGCATACTTCTCCTGACGCAGCATAGCGGAAAGGAAAACCGAATGGCCGACACTGTTTTGATCGACAGCTACGACGGAATCGCCACGCTCACTCTCAATCGCCCGGAAAAGCTCAATGCGCTGAATTATGCCTTGATAGACCGCTTGCTCGCGATCCTCGACGCCATCGAAACCGACAGTTCAATTCGGGTGATCATCCTCACCGGCGCAGGCGAGCGGGCATTCTCGGCGGGTGGCGATATCTACGAATTCTCGGAAAGCGTGGCGCAGGGCGCCGATGTCGCCATGCGCGATTTCGTCGCGCGCGGACAGCGATTAACTGCGCGGCTGGAAGCCTTCCGCAAACCCGTCATCGCCGCCGTCAACGGCCTTGCCTTTGGCGGAGGCTGCGAAATCACCGAGGCTGTGCCCCTCGCCATCGCCAGCGAACGCGCCCTGTTCGCCAAGCCCGAGATTAATCTCGCAATGCCGCCGACCTTTGGCGGAACGCAGCGTTTGCCAAGGCTGGCCGGGCGCAAGCGCGCCCTCGAATTGCTGTTGACGGGCGACGCATTCTCCCCGCAGCGCGCCCTCGAACTCGGCCTTGTCAACCAGCTTGTCCCGCATGACGCTCTCATGCCGGCCGCCCACGACCTCGCGCGGCGCATTCTGCGTCATTCAGCGCTGGCAGCGGCGAGCATTCTGACGGCGGTGACGCGCGGCATCAACCAGAGCATTGCGGAGGGGCTCCTGATCGAAGGCGAACAATTCGCCCGCATGGCGCCAACCGACGATTTGCGCGAAGGGCTCGACGCGTGGATCGAGCGTCGCAAGCCGAACTATCCCGGCTCGTGGTCGCTCGATTGATTGTCGCCAATACTGCTGAGAATGGCTCAGTCAGAGTAATCAGAACTCTTCCCAATCGGACTTCAGCGCGACGGAGGCTGACCCGTGCTGGATGGATGCGAGGGGCGAAGTACGAACGACTTTCAAAGCCGTCGGTGCGACGGGGTGACGATCGGCCTGCGCAAACGAAGACCTGGATCTCGGCGCATCATTGAAACGGAACTGTTCAAGAAGCTCGAAGAGAGCGGCAGCCTCTCGGGCGAGACCATGGCTCGCAGCCGTCTGCTCCTCGACCATTGCGGCATTCTGCTGCGTTCCCTGGTCGACGGTGTTGATGGACTGGCTGATCCCGCCAAGCGCAGTCGATTGCTCGCGCGCCGCCTCCACGATCGCTGTGACGTTGGTATTGATTTCGTGAACCTGACTGGCGATTTCCTGGAGCGCGGATCCGGCATTCGTCACGAGGGCGACGCCGTTTGCGACATGGGAACCGGACGCTGTGATCAGGCTCTTTATCTCCTTCGCAGCTTTCGCCGACCGCTGCGCCAGCTCACGGACCTCCTGGGCAACGACCGCAAACCCCTTGCCGGCCTCCCCTGCTCGTGCCGCCTCTACGCCGGCATTGAGCGCCAAAAGGTTAGTCTGGAAGGCAATCTCATCGATGACACCGATGATGTTGGAAATTTCGCGTGACGAGTTTTCGATCTGGTCCATCGCTCCGATTGCGTCACGCACCACCTGGCCGGAATGCTCAGCGTGATTTCTGGCGCGCGCCACGAGTTGACCGGCCTCCTCGGCGCGGCGGCTCGAATCCTTGACCGTCGTCGTGATTTCCTCAAGCGCGGCTGCCGTCTCTTCGACGGATGCCGCTTGCTGCTCGGTACGCTTTGCCAGGTCGTCGGCCGCCGTGCGGATTTCGTTGGAACCGGCTGATATCGCCTTGGCATTTTCGGCAACCGTTGCCATTGCGCCCTTCAACTTCTCCGAGGCGCTGTTGAAGTCGGCACGCAGCCTTTCCAGCGAAGGAATGAAAGGCTTCTGGATCGTCTGCGACAGGTCGCCATCCGCAAGGTTCGTCAGGCAACGGGCAAGTTGTTCGACATTTTCGACGCGCGCCGTGACATCGGTTGCGAACTTCACGACTTTGAACACTTTGCCGTTCAGGTCGAAAATCGGATTGTAGGAAGCCTGGATATAGACCTTTCGTCCGCCCTTGCCCACACGCATGAATTCGTCGGCAACCAGCTGGCCGCTCGCAAGTTTCCGCCAGAATTCCTTGTAAGCCTCCGATCTCGAGTAGTCGGCTTCACAGAACATCGAATGATGTTTGCCCTGGATTTCGGCAAGCGAATAACCAAGCGCGGAAAGGAAATTGTCGTTCGCGGTCAGGATTTCGCCGGCCGGCGTGAATTCGATGATCGCCTGAGCCCGGGACAATGCGTCGATCTTGCCCGAATCCTCGGCAGACCTCAGTTTCTGCGCAGTGATATCCGTTGCAATCTTGATGACCTTGACCGGCTTCCCGCGTCGGAAGACGGGATTGTAGGATGCCTCGATCCAGACCTCGCGCCCGCCTTTTCCGACGCGTTTGTATTGTTGTTGATCGAATTTCCCGGCTGCGAGCTTCGTCCAGAAAGCCTTGTATTCCGTTGAGGATGCATAGGCAGGCTCGACAAACATGCTGTGATGTTTTCCGACAATCTCCCTCAACTCGTAGCCGAGCGCCCTGCAGAAGTTTTCGTTAGCGGTGAGGATCCTGCCCGATAGATCAAACTCGATCATGGCTTGCGAATTCGATAACGCGGCAAGAGCCGCGACAGCATTTGCACCACGATCAAGAATACCCACGCGTCATCCCCCTAGAT
>NZ_JBFUAY010000305.1:0-4368 GCF_056406015.1 Rhizobium sp. P1_E1
CAGTGAAGGCGGCGATCGACCAGGCCAGTGCCGAATGGTTGCCGCCCGGCGACATGCCGTGGTCGATGGCATAGCGGATGATCAGCGGGATGGTGAGCTGCATCATCGTGAAGGTCAGAACGGCGACGACGGACCAGAGGACCTGACGGCGATAGGGGTGGACGAAAACCCAGATGCGCTTGACGATGTTGCCGTCGAAGGCCTTGCCGAACATCTCCTCCTCGACGCGATGCGAACCGACCACCGCCCGTGGCGGGCGGCGCCCATCCTCGCGAACGTCGGGGCGCTCGGTTTCCAGTTCCTCGGCCATGTCATTCCTCCCGCGGCCATCACTTCCGGTGGCCTGCATAGTCACTACTCGTTCCTCTCCACTTGGGAGCAGAGGGGAACATACCCGTTGCTAGGCGCTCAGCGCCTCGTCGCCCGGCCGCACCTGAAGGTCGTAGAGCGCCTTGTAGCGCCCGCCGAGCGAAAGCAGCGCCGCATGCGTGCCGCGCTCGACGATCCGGCCGTCTTCGACGAACAGGATCTGGTCGGCATGCATCAGCGAGCTCAGGCGGTGGGCAACGATGATCGTTACGCGGTCGGCGGCATAGCGGCGCATGGCGCTGCGGATGCGCTGCTCGGTGGCGGCATCGATCGCCGCCGTCGAATCGTCGAATACCATCACTGCCGGTTTCAGCATCAGCGCGCGGGCGATCGAAAGACGCTGCCGCTGGCCGCCGGAAAGCGAAACGCCGCGCTCGCCGACGACAGTGCCATAACCTGTGGGAAGGCCGAGCACGTAATTATGCAACTGGGCGCTTTCGCTGGCGCGCTCGATGCGGCCCTCCTTCGCCCACGGGTCGCCATAGGCGATGTTGTTTTCGATCGTCGTGGTGAACAGGAAGGAATCCTGCTGGACGACGGCCACGGCCCGGCGCAGCGATTGCAGCGTCGCCTTGCGGATGTCCTGGCCGTCGATGGTGATCTTGCCGCCGCTGACATCGTAGAAGCGTGGGATCAGATGCGCGATCGTCGACTTGCCGCTGCCCGGAGGTCCGACGATGCCGATCGTCTGGCCGCGCCGGGCTTCGAAGGAGACATCCTGGAGCACGGTGCGCTTTTCGGAACCCGGATAGGCGAAGCTGACGTTTTCGAAGCGCAGCACGCCGTCCGTGAGGTTCAGCTCCTTCGCATCCGGCGCGTCCTTGATCGCGATGTCGAGGTCGAGAAGGGCAAAGAGGCGTGAGCCGCAGGTGGAGGCGCGGGCAAAGGCGTTGACCATCAGGCCGAGCTGGCGCACCGGCATCTGCAGGATGGTCATGAAGGTCAGGAACGAGGCCAGCGTGCCGACGGTGATCTCGCCCGACATCACCTTGCCGCCGCCGACCCAGAGCACCAGGCCCATCGCCGCGAAGAAGGAGAAAGTCATGGCGCTGGTATTGGTGACGCGGATGCCGACGCGCTGATGCGCGAGCGCCAGCGCGTTTTTCGACGCCGCCTCGAATTTCGAAATCTCGTGTTCGTGGGCGGCAAAGGCGCGCACGACGCGGATGCCGCCGAGATTCTCTTCCATGATGCGGGTCAGCACCGAAAGCCGCTCCTGCAGGTCGAGCCAGGTGGCGCGCAGCCGCAGTTGCGTCACCGAGGAGCGCCAGCCGACGAAGGGAACGAAGCTCAGCGCCAGGAGGCCGAGCACGACATCGGTCGACAGCAGCATATAGGCGCCGATGCCGATCAGGATCGACAGCAGGATCATCCGGACGAGCGCGGTGGAAAAATACATGCGCACGCCTTCGAGATCGAGCAGGCCGACGGTGATCAGGTCGCCGGAATGCACGGTGTCATGAAAGCTGAAGGAGAGCCGCTGGATCTTCTCGTAGCAGGCCAGCCGCAACTCGTAGCCGATGTGATGGCCGACGGCTTCGCTGTAATAATTCTGGACCATGGTGAACAGGCCGCGCAGCACACTGGCGCCGAGCAGCAGCAACGCCGTAGTCAGAAGCGCGTCCTGTGCCGCCTGGCCCGCCGCACCACCGCTCATCGCCATCTGCGTGTGGTCGACTGCCTGGCCGAGAAGGCGCGGGATCATCAGCTGGAAGGTGGAAGCGACAAGCGTGGCGCCGATCGCAAAGCCGGATTGCCAGGGGTGGCGGAAGGCCATCATGGTGATGCGCACCAATGTGAAGAGGCCTCGGCCCCAGCCTGCCGCAGTTGCAAGCGCCATCGAAGCCGAAGGCTTCGTCGCGCGTATTAACGCATCGCTGCTCACGGTATTTTTTCCAATAGATGTGTGGTCGGACGCTGGCCCGAAAAGACGGCAAATCCATGAAGGGATTGATAGCACCTTCACTTTTGCCGATTCCATTTGGGGGTTCAAGTAAAGAATTCACCAGTTGGTTATTTTTACGTGAGGTCTCCTCGCATCCGGGCTGGAACAATCTGTGCGCGAACGGGTTGCAGCAGGCGAATGCCGACAGCCAACCGCCGCCGGAGAGACCCATGCCGCTGAAAGCCCTCGCTCCGGGCCAGGCAGCTGCGGTCGCTGATCTGACGTTTTCAACGATCAATTCGCAGTTCCAGGCGCAAAAGTCGGCCAGATTTCCACGGGATACTTCTAGATTATGTTATATTTCAATAACTTGAAGAGATATGGCAACAAAGCTCTTGCCACCTGCGCCATTTAGCGCTTTCATACACTACTAGTTTGATAGACTATGGACGAGCGTGATTGCTCCCCTAGTTCCCTTGTGGGGCCGCTGGTTCGGACCCTAATACCGCGGCAGGTGTTGTGAATGGCCGCATGAACCTCATCAACGCGTGAACCGCTGTTTTATGCGTTGAAACCCTCGATCGACCCACGGTGCGGATGAAGCCGCAAAGGAGTTGCGATGACGGTTCAGGGACTTTTTTCGGCGAGAGCCAATGCGGCGGCGCAGATATCAGCCGTACCGCGCATTGCGATCGTCGGGCGCGGCTTTTCCGGCATGATGACAGCCATCGCGCTGATGAAGACGGTGCGCGCGCCCTTCCACCTGCAGCTGTTCGATCCGAATTCGTCGGTCAGCGGTGGGCAGGCGCTGGCGTCAGCCCGCTCCTCGACGATCCTCAACACCCGTGTGCGCGATCTCTCGGTTTCGGTCGGCGACAATGACGATTTCAACGACTGGCTCTGCAGCAACGCTGCCTTCCGCGCCGCTGTGCCGGCCGCCATCCCCGGATTCCGGCAGATCTTCGTGCCGAAGGAAATCTTCAGCGATTATGTTTACCAGCGCTTTTCGGAAGCGCTGGCCGCGCGCAGGGACATCACCGTCCAGGTCTGCAACGATCCGGTCGTGGCGATCCGCAGGAGCCACGGCAACCGCTTCCTGCTCGAAAGCGCCAATCCCGCCAATCCGCTGTTCGATACCGTGATCCTCGCCACCGGTTACGGCCTGTCTGCGCCGGATGCCGGCGAGCAGGACGCTTCGCCGGTCAGGGCCCAGCGCCTCGTCGCGCGGCCGCATGCGGTCTTGCTCGGCAGCGGCATCCGCGTCGTTGACCAGCTGCTGCAGCTGCGCGATTCGGGTTATGCCGGCCAGGTGACGATCATTTCCCGGCGCGGCTTTCTGCCGCAGAGCCATACGCCGAATTCCGCCGACCCGGTCTTCCCGGCCGAAGCGCTGCCGCAGAGCCTGCCGGAGATCGTGCACTTCATCCGTCAAGCTTGTCGCGAGGCGGAGGAAGCGGGGCGTAGCTGGCAATCGGTGATGAACGGCCTGAGGAAACATGCCCGCTCGCTTTGGCGTTCGCTGCCGGCTCGCGACAAGCATCAATTCAACCGCCACCTCAGGGCAATCTACGACAGCCATCGCAACCGCCTACCGGAGGCCATGCACCTGCGGCTGAAACGCGAGCTTGCCGAAGGCCGCACGGTGCTGCGCCGCGGCCGCGCCGGGCGCCGGGGCCTGAGTGGCCTGTTCTTCACGCCGGCCGGTTCCGCCGCCGAGGAAGTCATCCATGCCGAGCGCATCATTGATTGCCGCTGTCAGGCGCCGGATCTTTCAGCACCCTTGATGCAGAGCCTGCTTTCCGCCGGCCTGGCCCAGCCGGACGAGCTCTCGCTGGGGCTCGCGGTCAATGCGCGCGGCGAGCCCTTCCTCGATGATGGTTCGACGGTCGCCGGGCTCTTTGCCGTCGGCCCGCTCGGCCTTGGCAGTCTGCCGGATATTGATCTCGTGCCGGAGATCGTCTCGCAGGCCTATGCCGCTGCCGAGCGTGTCGGCGAGAGGTTCTACCCGCAGGTCAAGGCCGTCTGAAATTCGGGCTGCCTCGGAACCATCCGCCCCCTGCTGCGTTATAAAGCGCTGGTGACTCCGAGGGGCCGATGGAAGTGCTGAATCGACA
>NZ_JBFUAY010000306.1:0-4326 GCF_056406015.1 Rhizobium sp. P1_E1
ACTTTTTGTTTTTACGCAATTCCGGACGGAAAACCGCTTCACACTTTTCCTGGAATTGCTTCAATAAGACAGCTTCGGATACCAGTCCGCCGGCCGGCCCTCTGGCGTCGCATCGAGCACAGTCCAGAGCGGCATCAGGTCAGGCGCACCGCGCGGATCCTCGCCGGGATCGGCGGTCACCTCGCCCATCTCCTGGCTCCAGAAATGGCGGATGGTGCCGCCGCGCCGCGTGAAGACGTTGAAGGCGGCGCCGTCGCCGCCATCCGTGCCGATCGCGCGATAGTCGCGGCTGTAATCGTCCGTCATGTCGGAATAGAGCGGCAAGTGGTGCCAGCCGCGTTCCTTCTTGAAGGCGAGCAGCTTTTCGATCGGCGAGCGGGCGACGACGGCAAGCGCTGCGCGCTGCTGGATGTCAGGCACTTCGCCATCCCAGGCCGACAGAAGCGAGGTGCACATCGGGCAGGGACGCTCGCGCTGCGGGCCGAACATGTAGCTGTAGACGATCAGCGTCTCCTTGTCGGCGAAGAGCTCGCTGAAGGAGATCGGCCCATCGCTGCCCTCGAAGCGGTAGTCTTTCGTCACCTCGCCGCCCGGCGGCAGCGCCCGGCGCTGTCTTGCCACACGCTCGATGTGGCGGCGCAATTCGATTTCTTCCGCCAGCAGCGCGTCGCGGGCGCTGCGATACACCTCGCTCTCATTGGGGAACCGGACGCCGTTCTTGGCCGCAAGCACGGCGGCGGGTACCAGATGCTGATTATCCATGACGATATCCTCCTTCTGTTGCCGCGCGTCTCAGACGCGCAAAGGACGTGCTGAAGCCACGACCGGGTCGCAGCACATCATTACAAGGACGACGGGCTGATGCAAAAATAGACAGAGCCGACGGAAAATATTCGCCCCGCGCTTTGGCCGGCTCGGCGCCCGGCTCGCCAAAGCCCAGCAGATCAAGACGTGCGTTCCGAAATGCGGATCGTCTAACCAGCTCATGATCAGCATCGCATAGAGGACGCCGCCCCGTGAACTCATTTCCCTGCGAAACTCAGTGAACGGTGATCACCGGAATGCCAGCTTCGTCGGCGGCACGGATAAGCGCTGCTCGCGCGTCCTGAGCCGGAATTTCCCCATGAATTGCATTTCGGCACGCCCTAATCGCTATAAGATATTCTTCTCCGTCGTCGATCGGCCAGCCAACTGTCAGCATCTCGGCAGCCTGGAAAAGGGTTGCGACAAGCTTGTATTTTTCCGACCCACTCACAACGAGCATCAGAGGGGCAAACTCTTCGGATGTGCGCCACTTCATGACATTAGGTCTCCCCACAGTAAACATATTAGTAACCGTGCAAGAACCGTTCCGTGATCTTCGCAGGCGTGCCGAAGCTCGTTTCGCAGGCCGCATAGTGAAAGGAGATAAAGGCGCTTAGTCGCCTTAGCATCGCCAGCGTCAGCTTGGGCACCTGTTGCCAGAGAAACGCACGCCAGCCTCATTGCCCGCCATGCTGAAGCCAACAATGCCGCCGACATTTTCGCGAGGAAGTCGAACACCCGGATCATTCCGGAACGCCGACATCGTCGAAATACCGCTTAATCCGAGGATGACCGCGATTGCCCTGCCGGACCAGTTCCGTCGTTGCTACGTCGCCATGTTTCCCCATCATCAAAGCCGGCACTGATATCTCGATCGGCGAGCCAGGCATGGAGCCGCCGATGCCATACTGCTTGCCCGATCCTCGGATCGCCTTGTCCGTCTTCTCCGCGAGGGCGCAGGCTTTCTGACGTTTGTACCCTTGCCCTTATTAAATAGCCGGCCATTGTMCGAGACCGTCGGCGGCTAGCAGTTCGCTGCTCGAGAAAAGCATCTCTCTTCACGGCACCACTCTTGAATAAACGGAAGGACACGCGAGTTTTCCGGTTTGCAGGGAGGAAATCATGTCCGTACCCAACGAGCCTATCGTTCCGCCGCCAGCGCCGCCGATCGGCAATCCCGAACCTGAGCGAGATCCTGGGGAGACCCCACCGCCTGACGGCCCCGAGCCGGACGATGGCGACGATCCGATGACACAAGCTCACGCACAGGAGGCCGAACGAAGCCCGCAAGGCTTGACAGCTGTCTCTGACCGATTAGTGCTTGGCACGGGCGGCCCCCGACGGCAGCGGCGCGCAATATCGCGGGAAACTCTCCGTCAATTCGCCGACCGTCGTTGGATTGTCGAGGAGCGGCCGAAGGCGATTTTCACCGATCACTTCAAGCCTTCTTGAGCTTTCAATGATAACACCAAGGTCATAGGATTCGCGGGCGATGCTGCAAATCCAAAATGCTCATAGAATGCCTTGGCTTCGTCGGAGATCGCGTGAACCAGAAGGCCGCGAATACCCATGATATGGGCTGCCTGTGCGGTACGCAGTACGGCGTCTTTCAACAGCGCGGCTCCGATTCCTTTTCCCTGCCAGTTGCGATCGATAGCCAGACGGCCAAGGACTGCCATGGGAACCGGGTCGGGCATGTTGCGCCGGATCGCTCCCGGCGCGTCCGCGACCGCGAGCGCTCCCGATGAGAGGCAGTAATAACCGACAACGCGCTCACCCTCGCAGACCACATAGGTTCGCGATGCGCCGCTGACCTGATTGGCCCGCGACCGGCGGCGCAGCCATTCATCAAGGCTGTCGTGCCCGCTGTCGAATAGCTGGAGATCGTGTGCTTCGCCAAGAAGCGTCGGTGCAGACAACATTACGGCTGCCAGGGTTTGGGAGCGTTCATCAACCGTTCGAAGCCTTCGCTACTTGGCGGCTGGTCGAGGACGGCGAGATAGTGTTTGTAGCTGTCAGGATCGACCCGCACCAATGTCTGATCGAGAAGCGCGTCTTCGGCGGCACGGCGCGAAGCGTCGATCATAAAATCCGAACGGGTTTTCCCGTGGGCCTTGGCGGCGCGGTCGATCAGGACGCGAACGTCCTCACGAATCCTCAAATTAACGGCGCGGGTATGGGTATCGGTGGCGTTTTTGCTGGTCATGGCCTTTTCCTTCAAGGCCAAATACCACAAACCCATACACAATGTGTATCTATTTCTTGCGGTATTGCGGGTTGATATCCAAAGGCCTCCCTCTCAGTTCCTTCTGGACATGGGCGCTGATCGCTTTCGAACGGAAGCCCGGCTTTCACCGTTAGACAAGAAACTGTTCTGGCGACGCCAGTTCCTCAATCCCTACGCCTTCGAGGACGCGCCCGGCGCATTGCGAGCGCTGGTTGAGTGATCCAGCAGCCTGGGATCGCGCCTCTCGCCGATCAACCAGCAAATCCGCGCATTTGGAAAGGCGAACACTGGGCACCAGCTCACCGCGTGCCGCCTATAATCGGCAGCAACGACGTTGAGCTATTTGGAGGACTTCGGCTCCTTCAATTGCAAGTTATTGACTGAGAGCCTGAGGGGCACGGGACCTCCGCTCAAAGGTAAGCTCGCGAAAAGAACACCGCGGTCGTTAAAAAGGCCACCGCGAGGGTTAGCACCCGAACGGCCGATGATGGCAGCCTTCGTCCGATATGCGCTCCGATCCACCCGCCGATAACGGCTCCAATCGTCATGGGAATGCACTCCTGCCATACGATTGCCCCGGCAAGTACGAAGACGACGACGGCGACCGCGTTGGCGGCGGTTACCATCACCATTCTTGTCGGATTCAGGCTCTTGATGTCCCCGCCCCCGAGCGCGCTCCACGCCGCAAGCATCATGAGACCCACCGCGCCACCAAAATAGCCGCCATAAAGACCGAGAAAGAACTGAACCGTTGCGAACGCCAGAACACTCGGACGTGCCTGCGTCTGCAACTGGGCGCTGAGCCTCGAACCTGCAGCGAGCATCAATGTCGCCACCAGCAAAAGCCATGGCAGGGTACCATCGAAAATCCTCGATGGGGTTAGCAGCAATAGAATGCTTCCGGCCACACCACCCATCACCGTCACTATAGCAATGGGCGCGACATTGACGCCGCACACACTCCTAACCCCATCACGGTAGACCCACGAGCTCGCCATACCGCCGGGAAACAAGGCTAAGGTGCTTGTCGCGTTTGCGGCTACCGACGGCACTCCGACCGATATCAGCGCAGGCAGGGATACGAACGACCCGCCGCCCGCCAACGCATTCATGCTGCCTGCTAACAAGCCAGCAAGGAAAAGAAGCATTATATCGTACATGGTCAGGTCGCCTTAGCACCCAAGCCTGATTTCGGCCGAGCCTCTTGTCCAATACCGCGGTCACATTGCCGTACGACGTTGTGCGTCCATAAGAGTCCGCCCCACGACTGCCATCCGCCGTAGTCAAGGAAACAT
>NZ_JBFUAY010000307.1:0-4324 GCF_056406015.1 Rhizobium sp. P1_E1
GGCCAGTTGCTCGCGCTCCTCGGTCAACGTGATCAGCGTGGCTCCCCGATTGAGCTGGCTGACAATCTCGAAGACATAATCGTCAATCAACTCCGGCGCGGTGTTCGCCGCAAGCAGTCTCCCTATACGAAGGTGCAACTCGCCGCGTCGCTCCTCCGGGATCAGCGAATAGGCCGCTTCCTGAACGCGATCGTGGACGAACCGGTAGGCGTCTGGCAGCCGCTCGAGCAGCTCATGAGCGACGGCGGGCCATAAGGCCCCGGCGACTTGCTCCTCCGGGATCCCGAGGACGAGTGAAAGCATCGTGGTATCAGCGATGTTTCMAAGACAGGCGAACTGCTGCAACGCCTCCCGCGTTTCGAGCGGCTGGCGCGCGAGCTTGCCGACCATGAGGTGCACGACGTTGTCGGTGTATCCCTTGGCGTGAATGCGACCGAGATCCCAGGACCAGCATGCCGCRTCATGATCGAAGGTGAGCATTCCCTCCTCGGCGAGCGAAAATAGAAACTGACGGACGAAGAACGGATTGCCGCCAGTCTTGTCGTGCATCATTTGTGCGAGCGGGGCCGCACGATCGGGCTGACAGTGGAGCGCATCCGCGATCAACTGCCGGAGATGGTCTTTTGTAAGCGGCGCAAGCGTGATCTCCGCGACATTGCCGCCGGCGCTTTTGATCGCGCGAAGTGTCCGCATCAGCGGATGGGCGGCGCTTACTTCGTTGTCGCGATAGGCACCAACCAGCATCAGGTGTCGCAGATCCGACCGCGTCAGGAGGTCTTCCAGCAGATCGAGTGTCGCCGTGTCAAGCCACTGCAGGTCATCCAGGAACAGTGCCAGCGGATGCTCGGGCTGGGCGAAGACACCAATGAAACGGCGGAATACCAGCTCGAACCGCCGTTGCGCGTCCGGTGCCGGAAGTTCAGCCACCGGCGGCTGCTCGCCGATGATGAGCTTCAGTTCGGGGACGAGATCGACCATCAGCCGTCCGTTCGGCCCCAGCGCCTCTCTCAGGGTCTCGCGCCAGAGTGCCAAATCAGCGTCGCTCTTCGCGAGAAGCCCCCGGATAAGGCTCTGAAAAGCCTGTGCCAGGGTCGCATACGGAATGTCGCGCTTGTACTGATCGAACTTGCCGGACGCAAACAGGCCGCGCGGCGGCACCAGAACTTTGTGGAGTTCATTGACCACCGCCGACTTGCCGATGCCGGAATAGCCAGAGATCAAGACCAACTCCGGCGCCCCGCTCAACACCACGCGGTCGAAGGCAGTGAGCAAGGTCTCGACCTCGTGGTCCCGCCCGTACAGCTTCTCGGGAATCCGCAGGCGGTCCGGGATATCGCGTTCGCCAAGCGGGAATGCGTCGGTCGGGCACCGCATTTCCCATTGGCTGAGACAGCGCCTCAGATCGTGCTCGACGCCGGCTGCCGTCTGGTATCGTTCCTCGGCCGTCTTGGCGAGCAGCTTCATGACGATGGCCGATACCGCCGGTGAAACATCCACCGCCCGCTCGTTGGGCGGCGTCGGTTGCCGTGCGATGTGGCAATGCACCCATTCCATTGGGTCGGAGGCGGAAAAGGGCAGGCTCCCGGTAAGCATTTCGTAAAGGGTCACGCCGAGCGCATAAAGGTCGCTGCGGGAATCGATCGAGCGGTTCATGCGCCCGGTCTGTTCGGGGGCCATGTAGGCAAGCGTTCCGGYGACCACTTCGGGCGGCTCGAGGGCCTGGCGCTCGCGGGAGAGGCGCGAGGCGATCCCGAAGCCTGTTAGCCGCACCTCGGCGCCCGTGCCCGTTACCAGGATATTGGCCGGTTTGATGTCCTTGTGGACGAGACCGCGCTGGTGGACCTTGCCCAGCGCGGCGGCGATGCCGATCGCGAGGCGCAAGAAAAGCTCCGGTTCCATCGCCGTTCCGAGCCCCCGGGCGAGCGGCTCGCCGCCCGGATCTTCAAGCACCAGCATCGTCTGGCCGCCTTCGCGCACCAACTCAAGCGGTCGCACCGCCCATGCAGAATCAAGTTCGTCCTTCAAGCCATATTCATGGTCGAGGCGGCCGAGGCTCGAAGGTGTCGGGTACTCGAGGGCCGAAAGCACGACCAGTACCGGGTTCCACTTGCCGTCGGCACCTAGGCGCCGTTCCCGCCGGAACACGCGATCACCGTCCTCCCAAAGAACCTCCAAACTCATCTCCACCAACGCCGAAGCAAGAGGATGTGCCTGCTTGCCGACTTCGGCATCTCGCCTGTCGGATCTGGCACTGCCATTTTCGTTTCGGAGATCCGTCCCGTCARATTGGYCAAAGCGAGCACATATTGCGACCGCGACCACTTCGCCATCTTCTTACCACATCTCGCCTGTTCGTCCCAACAACGAGCGGCCACCCGCCCGTTCGATGCGTGGTCCGCCTCTACGAAAGACCGCCCAGCGGCTGCTGGGCGGTCGGGCGGGTCATGGACCCGCAGAGCTTCGGATGAAGGGAGCGCCGAAGCTTGGTGGGTAGCAACGGGGGGATTCGCTACCTGTCTCCGGAGGCAACGGATAGAGTCTAGCGACGGAAGGGACGACGGGAAATTATACTGTGGTTTCGCCTTCGCGATACTTTGGAATACCGGCGCCGATACCCATCAGCGAACTTCTGCTCAGCGAGTCATGTCGGCGAAGTCGTCCTGGGCCTCAGTCGTGCCGTCGGTTGCGATTCGTTGGAGTCGAAAGTGTCTTGCCGGGCTGAGGCCAAAAAGAAGCCTCCCGCGGGGTGGGAGGCCAAGGCGGGCCGATCGGTGGCGATCCGGCCTGGGAGGATGGGAGGAAAGGAACGCGCACAATAGAGCAGGGCTCCCGCCTGGGCTATTGGCCATCAGGAAGGATCGATAACCAATGAGGTGGGGGTGACCTATTCGCGCGGCCAGGTCCTTTATGAGTGCGTTTGCGGCTTTCCCGGAGCGAGCATCAGCTTATCAGCCATACGCGCGAGTTCGGGCAGGGATCTGGTGCCCATCTTCTGCATGACCTGGCTGCGGTGAACCTTCACTGTAATCTCGCTCACGCCTAGATCGCCGGCAATCTGCTTGTTGGGCCTTCCGGTCACCACCAAAGCCATCACCTCGCGCTCCCGCGGGGTCAGGCTATCGAAACGCGCGCGCACCGTCGCCAATGCCTTTTCATTTTCAAGCCACACGCGGTCGCGTGCCAAGCCGACGTTAACGGCGTCGAGCAAATCCTGGTCTCGGAACGGTTTCGTCAGGAACTCRACCGCGCCCCCTTTCATCGCCTGGACGGACATGGGAATGTCGCCGTGCCCGGTGATGAAGACGATCGGCAGCTGAATATTTTCTCGCGACAGCTCGAGCTGAAAATCAAGACCGCTTTGCCCCGGAAGCCGGACATCGAGCACGAGACAGGTCGGTCCGTCTGGTCGCTCAGACCTGAGGAAGTCGCCCACCGAAGCGAGGAGATTGACGGCAAAGCCGACGGAACGCAGCAGACTGCCAAGCGCCTCGCGGATTTCCGGGTCATCATCGATGACAATGATGGTTGCTGGCGCCTCGGTCAATCGTCAGGGCCCTCAAGGTGAATCGACGTCTTGGGATTTATACTGTCCACCCCCAACGCAGCAGCAGCGGGCAAAGCCCAACCAGCGCAGTGCCAGTCACGCGATGAGAACACTCCTCCTCTCTCCTTCGCTAGTGCCGAAGCGGCTTTTCTTCTCACACCAGAATGCGCGATAATTACCTCGGCCACAAGGCTAGATGCGGGCGGTCTCCAAAAGCGCTTGCACGTCCTGAGTTTGCCATGGCGTGCCGATGCCACAAGGTCGGCGCCTACCGTCACAAGGGACGCGTGCCGCAAGTGTCGGGCGGCGCGGGGAAAGCAAACCTCAAGCACTTTCGATGCTGTGTCGAGTGATCGAGCATGCATTGCGTACAATCGAAAAGAAGTTCTTCGCCGGAATATTCCAATCGGAGCACGGGCGATTTTTGGGCAAATACCCAGCTCGCTCCACAAGTCTTAGATACTCTATACGATCGTATAGCTTGCGCTGCCTTTGCCGCCGTTCAATACTAAAATCTTCCAGTCGAGCGCGCCACAACGCTAATTCGGCATGATGCTGATCGGCGAAGTTGGGAGGCGGCAGTGCCAACCAAGAGACCTCTGATTGCGATCGTCGACGACGACGAGTCGATGCGGGAGGCTATCAAGGGGCTCTTGAGGTCGATGGGATTTGATGCCGAAACCTTTTCATCCGCGGATGATTTCTTGAGATTCCCTTATATCCGCCGCACGGCCTGCCTCGTGACGGACATCAATATGCCCGGAATGAGCGGGCTCGATC
>NZ_JBFUAY010000308.1:0-4265 GCF_056406015.1 Rhizobium sp. P1_E1
CGGTATCACCGACGATCCCGGTCGGCGCAAGCTTTCCATCGGCGCGCCACATGAAGGGCGCGTAGGGATCGCCATACATGTCGACGTGCTGGCAGCCGCGAAACAGCTTGATCTCGCCGATTTCGCCAGATTGAATGATGTCTTTCGCCAGATCATGGACGGGATTCCGAGGAAAGGCGTGTCCAACGCGGGTAATGACACCCTTCGCCCGGGCGATGTCGGCCAGTTCCCGCGCTTCAGCGGCGGTGTTTGCCAACGGCTTCTCGCAATAGACATGTTTGCCGGCCAGCAAGGCCGCCTTGGCCACTTGGTAATGAAGGTGGTCGGGCAGGCAGATATCGATCAGATCGACATCAGGATCGGCGACCGCGAGATTCCAATCCTGAAGAATTCTTGCACCCGGCGCCCTGTGGGAAAGATCCCCGGCTGCCTTCGAGGGACCTTCGACGAGAGCCACGATCCGTGCCGTTCCGTCCGACACTCCGAAGAAATGCGGAAAGGTCTGATAGGCCATCGTGTGGACCTTTCCCATCCAGCCCGAGGCGCCCAGCACTGCAACTCTGACTTCAGACATTGTCGTCTCTCCTCTCGAGATGGCTTACCGGATTTCGGCGCGGGCCCGAGGCCTCGCATCGTTGCGTTCGTAGGCGAAGATGGTGGGGGCAAGTGCCGGCAAGCCTCGGATGAGGTCAGATCCCTTTTCGCCAACCATGATCGTCGGAGCATTGGTATTGCATGACGGCACGCGCGGCATGACGGATGAATCGCAGACCCTGAGGCCTTCCAGGCCATGGACCTTGAGATCAAGCCCGACAACCGCATCAGGCCCTCTCCCCATCTTGCAGGTGCCCACCGGATGATGGTCGGTCTTTGCGTTGGCGCAGCCGTAGTCGAAAAGCTCTTCGTCGGTCATGACCTTCGGTCCTGGAAGCCTTTCGGCCATGACATAGGGCTTCAGCGCCGCCTGTTGCATGATCTCGCGCGCGATCTTGAGCCCTTCCAGCGACATCGTCCTGTCGTGCGGATCGGACCAGTAGTTGGGATCGATCAATGGAGAGGCGGCCGGGTCAGAGGATGACAGACGGACTGTCCCCCGCGAGCGCGGATGCAGATAGGCGGAATTAAGTGTCACGCCCGCATTCTTGAGCCGCTCGACACCCGCTTCGATGCCCGAACCCAGGCCGAGATGGAA
Organism: Rhizobium sp. P1_E1; assembly: GCF_056406015.1. Lineage (NCBI taxonomy): Bacteria > Pseudomonadati > Pseudomonadota > Alphaproteobacteria > Hyphomicrobiales > Rhizobiaceae > Rhizobium > Rhizobium sp. P1_E1. Next base: position 1,193 of record NZ_JBFUAY010000308.1, read on the forward strand.
CTGGATATCAGGAGAACGGGCTTGCGGATCGGCGTACCAGAAGCCGCCGGTCTCGAAGAGCGACGAGGCGACAGGACCGGTGCGGAACAGGACGTATTGAATCCCGGCCCAAAGTGTCCGGTGGAGTTTTGCAACGCCATCATAGGTGTGATCGCCCGTGCATTCAGCGATGACGAAAAGATCCAGGTGATCCTGCAGGTTTTCGCCGACACCCGGCAGATCGTGGAGCACCTCGACGCCCACAGACCGCAGATGGTCGGCCGGTCCTATGCCGGACTGCAAAAGCAGCTTCGGCGATCCGATCGCGCCCGATGACACCAGCACTTCGCGTTCGGCGCGCACGATCTCCAAGCCGCGAGAGGTCACGATTTCGACGCCTGTCGCACGGGCTCCCTCCACGATAATACGGGCGACGCGCGCGCCCGTCCGGACCGTCAGGTTCTTCCGGTCCTTGATCGGGGAGAGATAGGCGAGCGAAGCCGACGACCGGCGGCGGTTGCGCTGCGTGAGCTGATAAAATCCCACTCCCGCCTGCTGGCGTCCGTTGAAGTCGTGATTATAGGGAATGCCGAGCTCCTGCCCTGCACGGATATAGGCGTCGCAGATCGGCAACGGCGCAGCCGGCATCGAGACGCCCAGCGGACCGCCATAGGAGTGATAGTCGTCAGCGAAGCGCTGATTGTCCTCCGCGCGTTTGAAATAGGGAAGGATCGAGCGGTAGTCCCAGCCCTCGCAACCGTCTTCACGAGCCCAGAGGTCATAATCCGCCGCGTTTCCGCGTGTATAGAGCTGGGCGTTGATGGACGAGCCACCGCCGATGACTTTCGCCTGCGTATAGCGAAGCACCCGACCTTTCATGTGCTTCTGGGGAACAGTTTCCCATCCCCAGCTGGCAACGCCTTTGGTCATCTTGGCGAAGCCGGCCGGCATGTGAAAGAGCGGATTCCAGTCGCCTCCGCCCGCTTCGAGCAGGAGCACGCTGACATCGGGATCTTCGCTCAGCCGGCTCGCAAGAACGCATCCTGCCGGACCGGCGCCAGTGATGATGTAATCGAATCCCATTTTACTGTCCTGTTGCATCCGGCCTGGCGACCGCCAGCGCCTGTGTCATGCCTGCAAAGTCGTTCGACGCGATATGATCTGCCACTCTCAGCGCTTGGGCGGCGATGGTGAGCGCAGGATTCACCGCGGCCGAGGTGGGGAGGAAACTGGCGTCGACGACGAAGAGATTTTCGTGATCATACGAACGGCAGTACGCGTTCAGCGGCGCAGTCGCGGGATCGTTTCCAATGCGGATCGTTCCGCACTGATGCGAGGGCGTGCGCTTATCGAAGGGTCTCGACAGCACGATCGGAAATCCGATCGACTTCAGAATCCGCTTCAACTTGGCGACAAGTGCGAGGTGGGCGTCCCAGTTGGTTCGTTGCCATTGGAGAATTATCCGGTCTCCATCCACCATGACACGGCTTTCGGGATTGGGAACGTCCTCGCTCATCGCATAGAAGTCGATGGCATGGCCCGTGATGAAGCGCAGAAGCCACTCCGGAGCCTGCGGCAGAGAGCCCTTGAGGACCTTTTCAGAGATGCGACCGAGGAGCTGCACGTTGCCGAGGGGCGGTCCGCCCTCCCCGTCGGAGAGATAGAAGTCGTTGAAGGCAAACGTCTTCTGGTAGATGGAGGTGTTCCTGAACCGCGGCGAGACCCCGATGACGGCGGACGCATTGTGATTCATGAAGTTGCGGCCCACCTGGTCGGAAGAGTTCGCCAGACCCTTTGGCAAGCGGTCGTTTTTCGAACGCAGCAAAAGCACGGATGATTGGACTGCCCCGGCGGAGAGGATCACGATCTTAGGCGAAACAGTCACCGTCTGCCCGTTCTTGATGTAGGTCACCTGGTCGATCCGGCTCCCCGCTCCAAGGTCGAGCCTCGTTACACGCGCAGTGGTTTCGAGCCGCACGTTCTCGTGTCTCAGCGCCACTGCGAGGGCTGCAGTCTCGGCATCCATCTTGCCGTCCCGTGCGTTTGGATGCGCATCCCATGGCGTGCGTGCTTTGGAGAGCCAGGCGTCAAGATCCAGGCCGAGCGGTAGGGAAAACGGATGCAGGCCATTCTGCTTGAGGCGCGCCCTGACATCGGCAATCGGCGCCTCGTCGGGGACTGGCGGGTATTCGTAGGCAGCCGTGTGGTGCGGCTCGGTGGGATCTTCGCCCAGACTGCCACGGACCTGGTACATGCGCTCCGCCTGGCAGTACCATGGCTCCAGGGCTTCGTAGGGAAACGGCCAGGCTGGAGATACACCCTCGCGGTGTTCGATGACTGCGAAATCCTCTTTGCGATAGCGCGACAGAACGGCGCCGTAGAACTTCGAATTCCCGCCAACATTGTAATAGTTTCCGGGATTGAATCCCTTGCCGTTCGCCTCGTACCAGGTTTCCTTCGGTCGAAAATGTCCCCGCTGGAAGATCGCGCGTTGGTCGCGGTTGACCGGAAGGTCGGCGATATGATCGCCGGCTTCGAGGATCAATATCTGCGCGCCGGTCGCGGCCAGGCCGGCCGCGACCGTGGCGCCGCCGATGCCTGAACCGATGATGACGATGTCAGGTGAACTGCTCATGTTAGCACCTGGCCATCACACGATCCGCGCCTGGCTCTCGGGATCGAAGAAGACGGCCTTATCGAGATTGAAGGCGAGGCGGGTGTTTTGTCCTGGAGCGATGCCGGTATCGGCGCGCAGGCGGGCGACGACGGATTTGCCGCCGAGCTTGGTGACGGCGAAGGTGTCGGAGCCGGCCGGCTCGACCACCTCGATCAGGCAGTCACCCTCGGTCAGCGAGCGCGCCTTGCGGTCGGCGCCATCGGGATCGGTCAAGGCCTCCGGCCGGATGCCGAAGATCACTTGTTTGCCGGTATAGGCGGTCAGGCCATTGTTGCCTGCGATGACCGGGAACCTCAGCGGGGCGGCATTCGGCCGGTCCAGCGAGACTTCGAGCCCGCCGGCGCCGTTCTCGACGGTGGCGGTGAGCAGGTTCATTGCCGGCGATCCCATGAAGTCGGCGACGAAGATGTTGGAGGG
>NZ_JBFUAY010000309.1:0-4171 GCF_056406015.1 Rhizobium sp. P1_E1
TATATCCGCACGGCCCGCGCCAAGGGGCTGATCGAGCGCCGGGTGATCCTCAAGCACGCGCTGAAGAATGCACTGATCCCGATCCTGACGGTGATCGGCCTGACGGCAGCGGTGCTGATTTCGGGCGCCGTCGTCACCGAAACCGTCTTCGGCCTGCCGGGTGTCGGCAATCTCGTCGTCTCGGCGGTTCTGCGCCGCGACTATCCGGTCATCCAAGGGGCGCTGCTCGTCATCGCCGCGCTCTACGTGCTGATCAATTTTGCGATCGACATGCTCTATCTGCTGATCGATCCGAGGGTGCGCTACTGATGGCCGATATCGCAATCAAACCAGTCGAAGGCGAGGGCAGCAAATTCGCTAAGCGCCTGCTCAAACGCAAGACGGTCGCCTGCGGCCTGCTGATCCTGACGATCTTCGTGCTTCTGGCGGTCTTCGCGCCTGTTGTCGCACCCTATTCGCCGTCGAAGCTTTCCATCGTCAACCGGCTGAAGCCGCCGGGCGGCACCTTTTTCTTTGGCACCGACGAGTTCGGCCGCGACGTCTTCTCGCGCACGATCTTCGCCGGCCGCCTGTCGCTGCTCGTCGGTGTTGCGGTCGTGACCCTCTCGGCCATCATCGGCGTGACGCTTGGCCTGCTTGCTGGCTTCTTCCAGAAGCTCGATACGCCGATCGCCCGGCTGATCGACGCGATGATGGCGTTTCCGGATATTCTGCTGGCGATCGCGCTCGTCGCCGCCCTCGGCCCCTCGCTGACGACCGTAATCATCGCGCTGTCGATCGTCTATGCGCCACGCCTTGCCCGCATCGTCCGCGCGTCGACGCTGGTCATTCGTGAGCTGCCCTATGTCGAGGCGGCAAGGGCGCTCGGTATCTCGACCTTCCATATCATGACGCGGCATGTGCTGCGCAATCTGCTGTCGCCGATCCTGGTGCAGGCCACCTTCCTTTTCGCCAGCGCGATGCTTGCCGAAGCCGGCCTGTCTTTCCTCGGCCTCGGCGTCAGCCCCGAAATCCCGACCTGGGGAACGATGATCGCCGCCGGCCGCCAGTATATCGGCCAGGCCGACTGGATGACGCTGTTTCCTGGCGTCGCCATTATTCTCTCGGTGCTGTCGCTACAGATGGTCGGCGACGGCCTCAGGGACATGCTCGATCCAAGACTTCGCAAGGATCTTTAATCTGCCGACCAAGCGTCGGCCCAATCGAAATTCGCATGACAGGAGTTTGCGTGAATCAGTTTCCTACCGCCGCCGGCAAGGTCGAGAACTCGCCTTACGAACGGCTTGCCGCCCTCGGCATTACGCTTCCGCCGCCACCGCCGCCGATCGCCAACTTCGTGACGCATGTGTTGGAGGGCAACATGCTCTACCTCTCCGGCCAGGGACCGCGCGAGGCCGACGGCTTCATGCATGCCGGCAAGGTCGGCGCCGGCGTCAGTGTCGAGGCGGCCTACGGCCATGCGCGACTGACCGGCATCAACCTGCTTGCAGTCATGCATGATGCGCTCGGCGATCTCACCCGGGTCAAGCGGGTAGTGAAGCTGCTCGGCATGGTCAATGCCGTGCCTGAGTTCGAGGATCATCCGAGCGTCATCAACGGCTGCTCGGATCTGCTGATCGCAGTCTTCGGCGCGGCCGGCGAACATGCCCGCTCGGCCGTCGGCTTCGGTTCGCTGCCCGGCAACATCACCGTCGAGATCGAGGCAATCGTCGCCTTGCACGGTTGATGGGAGCTCGACACACTTGATCGACCGCCCCATGTTTCGTTTTTCGACCCAGAATCCTGGAGATCTCCATGTCCACTGATATCCGCCCATCGCTCGGCCTGCGCCCTGTCATCAATGTATCGGGCACGATGACCAGCCTCGGCGCCTCGATCGTCGTTCCCGAAGCGATCGAGGCGATGGCATCGATCCTGCCTCACTTCGTCGAGATCAACGATCTGCAGCGCAAGGCAAGTGGCGTCATCGCCCGCCTGACCGGCGGCGAGGCGGGCTTCGTCACCGCCTCTTGCTCGGCCGGCATTTCGCTCGCCGTCGCCGGCGCGATCACCGGCAACAATCTGCTGACGATCGAGAGGTTGCCGGATGTCGTGCCGGAGAAGAACGAAGTGCTGGTGCAGATGGGCCATGTCGTCAGTTACGGCGCCCCGGTCGACCAGGCGATCCGGCTTGCCGGCGGCAACGTCGTGCTTGTGGGGCAGGCGACCTCGACGCATCGCTTCCACATGGAAAACGCCATCACCGACAAGACTGCAGCCGCCGTCTATGTCGTTTCCCACCACGTCGTCGATTACGGCCTGTTGAACCTCAAGGAATTCGTCGAGATCGCCCATGCCAAGGGCGTGCCCGTCATCGTCGATGCGGCCTCGGAATATGACCTGCGGATCTTCCTGGAGCAGGGGGCCGATATCGCGCTCTACTCCGGCCACAAATTCCTCGGCGGCCCGACCTCGGGCATCGTTGCCGGCAGGAAGGAGCTGGTGCGCCACGCCTTCCTGCAGAATATGGGCATCGGTCGCGGTATGAAGGTCGGCAAGGAGAGCATCTTCGGCGTCATGGCAGCGCTCGAAGCCTGGGAAAATCGCGACCATGCCGGCATCCGGGAACGCGAGACCAGCTATCTCAACTTGTGGAAGCGCACGCTCGACGGCCGCCCTGGCCTCACCGCGCTGATCGAGCCCGATCCGACCAACAATCCGCTCGATCGGCTGCGCCTGATCGTCGATCCCGAGCAGGCGCATATCACCGCCTGGGATCTGGCCGATGCACTTGCCAAGGGCAACCCGCCGATCATCGTGCGCGATCACGAGGTGGAGCACCGCTATTTCTACCTCGACCCGTGCAATCTGCATCCGGGCGAGGAGACGATCGTCGCGGAGCGCCTGGCGCAGGAACTCGACAAGGCGCGCGCCTCCAACGAGATCATCGCAACGCCGATCGAGAACCGCAGCAGGCACCGCTTCGACGGTGCGCTGCGCTGGCCGGATTGATCCGCCGCTTACCCGTCGCAAGAGGAACCGCCATGGCCAGTGCCCAAACGCAACCGATCCAGACGACGACCGACATTCTTTCCGTCGAAAGGCTGACGACGTCCTTCCTGGTGGACGGCGTCTGGAAACCGGTCGTGCGCGATGTTTCCTTCACCGTGGCGCCGGCGGAGACGGTGGCGATCGTCGGCGAATCCGGCTCGGGCAAGAGCGTCACCTCTCTCTCGATCATGCGGCTGCTGCAGGCGGATACGAGCCGTGTCGAGGGCCGCGTCATGCTCGGCGGGCGCGACCTGCTGGCATTGCCGGAAAACGCCATGCGGCAGGTGCGCGGCAACGAGGTGGCGATGATCTTCCAGGAGCCGATGACATCGCTCAATCCGCTCTTCACCATCGGCGATCAGATATCCGAAGCGCTGCTCTGCCATTCAGACATGAGCAGGGCCGATGCCAAAGCCGAGACGATAAGGCTGCTGGAAAAGGTCCGCATCCCCTCGGCCGCCACGCGCTTCGGCGAATATCCGCATCGTTTCTCCGGCGGCATGCGCCAGCGGGTGATGATCGCCATGGCGCTCGCCAGCCGGCCGAAGCTATTGATTGCCGACGAGCCGACGACGGCGCTCGACGTGACCATCCAGGGCCAGATCCTCGATCTCATCAAGATGCTGCAGGACGAGGAGGGGACCTCCGTTCTGTTCATCACCCATGATATGGGCGTCGTTGCCGAGATCGCCGACAGGATGGTGGTGATGTATCGCGGCGAACAGGTGGAAAGCGGCGCCACCGCCGATATCTTCCACCGTGGCAAACATCCCTATACCAGGGCGCTACTATCAGCCGTGCCGGTGCTCGGTTCGATGCAGGGCCGGCGAAGGCCGCTGCGCTTCCCGGTGGTCAATACGGCAACGGGTGAATCCGACATTCCCGCCGAGGCCGCCGATACCGTCGCTGCGACGCCGGTCCTGCAGGTGAAGAACCTTACGAAGCGCTTCGACATTCATTCCGGTCTCTTCGGCCGGCTGACCAGCCGCGTGCACGCGGTCGAAAACGTCTCCTTCGATCTTCATGCCGGCGAGACGCTGTCGCTGGTCGGCGAATCCGGCTGTGGCAAATCGACGACCGGCCGCGCCATCATGCGCCTCATCGAACCGCAGGCCGGTTCCATTCTCGTCGAGGGCAGGGA
>NZ_JBFUAY010000310.1:0-4122 GCF_056406015.1 Rhizobium sp. P1_E1
ACTATGTTGAGGCTCCTGCGGCTGCCCTGCTTTCCTCCCGTCGCGCAACGAGAATTCCCGAAATCCCGCCCGCCGGGCGTCGCTATGCTGATTTCTCCGATACTCTTCATTTTCCTCGATCAGCCTTGCTTGTTTGCACCGCGCGCCGGCTTGGATCATGCAGGCTTTGGCGTATCCCCGACCATGTGAAACCTGTTCGTGCCGACRCAGGCCTTCATGTCGTCGCGCCTGAACCAGATAGCTCGTCCGCATCTGAGCGGTGCGTTTCCTGCGGTGAACACGATCTGCTCATCCGCCCGCATGCGCAGAACTTCATGAGGTTGGATCAATGGTCGAGCAGCGAGCTGTTTCGATCGCGTTCGCGACGATCCCTTTGCCTGAAAACTGCGGCTCACCTGGTCAATCTCGACCGTGGTCATGCCGCAGCGTCGGGAGATGTAATCGGCGGTCTCTGGATCGTTGATCGCGGCAAACGAAATCCAGCTGGCACTCTCGAACCACTTGCTTGCCGCATCGCGGCCGCCATAAGTTTCGCGCATCTGGCCAATCGACTGATAGATCATCGTCAGCGTGATCCCGTATTTACGGCCGGCGTCACGCGCGGTCTCGATGATCCGCATGTAGCCGAGGCGGGCGACCTCATCGAGGAGAAACAATGCACGCCCCTTCATCTGTCCGTCGCGATTATAGATCGCGTTGAGAAGCGAACCGATGACGACGCGGGCAAGACCGGAATGGGTCTCCAACGTCTTGAGGTCGATGTTGATGAAGACGTCTGTGTTTCCCGCCGCGATATCGCTGGTCGAGAATTTCTTGCCGGATACGAGGGCGGCATAATTCGGATAGGAAAGCCAGTGTGTTTCCTTGACCGCGTTGGCGTAGACGCCGGAGAAGGTTTCGGGCGTCATGTTGACGAAGGCAGCGACGTTTTCCTTCACGAAATCCGAGCCGGAATTGTCGTAGATGTCTTGCAGCCGCTTGCGCAATGTCGGCTCCGGCTCCGAGAGATTCATGCGCACCCGCCGAAGCGTCTGTTCCTTCTCCTCCGTGTGGCCGGACAGGCAGACATCGGCGATGAGCGCTGTGAGAAGCTGCAGAGCTGACGCGCGGAAAAAGTCGTCGCGGACACCGCGCGCGCCGCCGCTGTCGCTCATGATCCATGAGGCGACCGAGGCAATATCCTCTTCCTTGGTTCCGCCGAAACGTCCGACCCAGTCCAAGACGTTGAAGCCGATGTCCGGCTTCCGCGGATCGAGGACAAACACGTCTCTCCCCGCTCCGCCGCGATGCGCGGAGACCATGGGTGCGACCTCGTTCGATGGATCGAGCACAATCAGCGTGCCGCCCCATTTGAGTGCCGTCGGGATCGTCACCGACGTCGTCTTGAAACCGCCGGAACCGGCAAAGACGATCCCGTGCGACGAGCCGAACGAGCCATCGAAGCACAGCAACGGCGACTTGCCGCTGGCGCCCCAGGTCTCAGCGCTGTCGGCGCGAAACGCTTGGCTCCCGACATTGTCTTTGTCGACCCGATAGCGCTCGCCGATGACGATGCCACCAGCATCGGGAAGCAACTTTGCCGCCTCTGTGAGCTTCATCCAATCCGCTTCGCCATGGAGCGCCCGCTTGCCCTGAATGCGCTTCGGCTCGGCCCTTGCGAATGCCGCATTGCCGATGAGCGCGACGCGGAGTGCGAAGCAGGCACACATGAGTGCTACGCCCGCTCCGATCGCCGTTGCTGGATCGAGATAGGCCAAGACTGACTTGTCGGCGTTAAGCGCCTTCGTGAACGCGGCAAGGCGCATCGTTTCGCGTGTAGCCGCGATCAGGATCGTCCCGCTGCATCCGGCAAGGACACCCCAACCTGCCTGCTTGATGTTGATCGAGCCGGCGCTCGCGAACAGGAATAGAATTCCGATCGCCGCACTGGCACCATAGGGCAAGGCGATCCCCGCCCGCCCCCATGCCAGTCGTGCGGCCTCGGTCTTGCCGAAGCCTGAAAGCCACTGCTCGATCCCGGTCATTCCGATGACGACCGGGATCATCAACGCCGCTGGCACGATGACGAGCGCAATCCTATTGATCGTCATTGCCGAAGGCCTCCACGCCGATTGCCGTGAGCTTGGACCGCTCGCACTCGTCGCCTTTTATCCGGCGGGCGATATCGAGCAGCGCGCCCAGCAACAACGCTCGCTTCTCGTAGCGCAGTCCTGCCTTGACGATCAGGCCGCCGAGCTCGATCTTCTCCCGCGTATCCTTCTTGCGGGCGTCGGATGTCAAAGTCCTCGCCATGCGCTCAAGCCTCGCCAGTGCTGCTCGCGCCCGCGCCAGACGCGTCCGCCGCGGTCGACGCTTGTCCGCTGCTACCGCCGGCGCCCTTCTTCCCTCCGGTCGTAGCGCCCTGCCCTCCGCGAAATCGCTTGGTCAGTTGCTCAAACGCTGCCTGAAGTTCCGCCTCGTCGATTTCGATCTCGCCAAGGCCCGCCTTGAGCGCGATCCGGCCTATGCGTTCCGCTTCCCGGGTCTCGGCGATCTTGAGTTGCTCCTGCAGCTTGGCGATTTCGTCGCGGATTTTCGAGGATGGCTTCTTCATGTCTGGTCGTCTCCTGGCTGAGAAAGCGTGTCATACGAGCCCAGCTATTCGGAACAGAGTGCGGAACGCACTACTGTGAATCCTACAATCGCCAACGGCGATGCTTTGGTGGATCATCCCGGCCGTTCCGAAGGAGCGGATCCGAAGGGCGCAATTATACGTCGCTGGCGCGACGTGTTGCTGAGAGTGCCTGGTGGGGCCGCCGCTTCCGACAAACCCTTTGATTTCGTTCGCAACCGGGAGAGAACTCCGCCGTGGCCGTCCCTCACTTCTCCGTCAGCGTCGTCGCCCGTGGCTCAGGCCGCAGCRCCGTCCTGTCGGCGGCCTACCGGCATTGCGCCAAGATGGAGTTCGAGCGGGAAGCCCGGACGATCGACTACACGCGAAAGCAGGGGCTCCTGCATGAGGAGTTCGTGATCCCTGCCGACGCGCCGGAATGGGTGCGCAGCATGATTGCCGATCGCTCGGTCGCCGGCGCATCCGAGGCCTTCTGGAACAAAGTGGAGGGCTTCGAGAAGCGATCCGACGCGCAGCTCGCCAAGGACGTCACCATAGCCCTGCCGCTCGAGTTGACGGCCGAGCAGAACATCGCGCTCATGCGCGACTTTGTGGCGGGGCACATCACCGCGCAGGGCATGGTCGCGGACTGGGTCTATCACGACGCCCCCGGCAACCCGCATGTGCATCTGATGACGACATTGCGGCCGCTCATCGAGGATGGCTTCGGTTCGAAGAAGGTTGCGATTCTGGGACCGGACGGCAAGCCGATCCGCAATGACGCCGGCAAGATCGTCTATGAGCTTTGGGCTGGAAGCACGGAGGATTTCAACGCGTTCCGCGACGGCTGGTTTGCCTGCCAGAACAAACATCTGGCGCTTGCCGGCCTCGATATCCGCATCGATGGCCGTTCCTTCGAAAAGCAGGGTATCGACCTCGAGCCAACCATTCACCTCGGCGTCGGCGCCAAAGCCATCGAGCGCAAGGCCGAGCAATCCGACCACAAGTCGGAGACCTCGACCCCCAAACTCGAACGCATCGAGCTTCAGGAGGAGCGCCGCAGCGAGAACGCCCGCCGCATCCAGCGCCGTCCGGAGATCGTGCTCGACCTGATTACGCGGGAGAAGAGCGTCTTCGACGAACGCGATGTTGCGAAGGTGTTGTATCGCTATATCGACGATGTCGCTCTGTTCCAAAGTCTGATGGTCCGCATTCTGCAAAGTCCGGAAGCGCTCCGCCTCGAACGCGAGCGGATCAACTTTGCGACAGGTATTCGGACACCCACGAAGTACACCACGCGCGAGATGATCCGTATTGAAGCCGAGATGGCCAATCACGCGATCTGGCTCTCCGCTCGCGCCTCCCATGGCGTCCGTGAGGCGGTGCTGCACGCGACCTTTGCGCGCCATTCCCGTCTGTCGGATGAGCAGCGAACTGCGATCGAGCATGTCGCCGGGGCCACGCGGATTGCCGCTATCATCGGCCGCGCCGGCGCCGGCAAGACAACGATGATGAAGGCTGCGCGTGAGGCG
>NZ_JBFUAY010000311.1:0-4112 GCF_056406015.1 Rhizobium sp. P1_E1
CGGCGCCGWCGAGGTTCCGCTTGGCGCGTGGTCGGGTTCGCCGGAGGCGCTCGAACGTCTGCGCAGCGCGGCCGGCAACGAGGTTGCCGATGCCCATGCCAAGCGGCTGAACGTCGTGACCAATACCCATGGCGCCGACGACATCCACGGCTCGGGTGCCGCCATCCTGCAGGCGGAGTTCCTCAGCCGCGTCCAGCGCTTCCTTGCGAGCAAGGGCTGCATCACCGGCGGCTGGGAAGAGGCAGCCCATGGCGATGTCATCGACAAATCGAAGAGCTATCTCTGCAGCTGGCGCAATGTCGAGGTCTCGGCCGAACTGGCCGAGCGCGGCTACGAAATCGTCGTCTGCCCCGGACAGGTCTACTACCTCGACATGGCGCTCAGGCCCGACTGGGATGAGCCCGGCGCCAGCTGGGCGGGGACTTCAGATGCCGAGAAGCTCTACAATTTCGATCCCATCGGCGGCTGGACGGCGAGCCAGAAACAGAAACTCCTCGGCATCCAGGCCTGCATCTGGTCCGAGCCGATGACGGACCGCGCCGTTTTCGACCGCCTCGTCTTCCCGCGCCTTTCCGCACTTGCCGAAACGGGCTGGACAAAGCCGTCATCCAAGTCGTGGGAGCGTTTCAGGGCGCTCGCAGGACTGATGCCGCTGCTCTACGGACTGCAGCAGTCGTAGCGCTCGGATTGGCGCCGCGGGCTTTATTTGAGGATCACCCTTGCCATCGCCGGAGGCGGTGATGGCGGGGGATACTGACATCGCTTAAGCTGAAAGCTTGAGTGCCGCGGAGAGGGTTTTCCCACCTTGCCTAGGTGGCGTGGCCAGCGCAACGCGTATCCGTCACGATCGGTTTGAGCCCAGAAGCGCGACAGCGGATTTTGGCTCCGCCCCTTGAGGCCAATGCTTGAAGCTCATCTTAAGCGATTATTTGGGCGTGACCTACTGGGAAGGGACTCGATTCGTTGGCGTAATGAACTCCAGGTAGGAGGAATGGGGCGCCGTCCCGAATGCTCTTGCCATGGATTGGATGAGCGCGGTCTTGTACGAAAGGGTAACAGCGGATGCTGGCGCCGCTCCGTCGAAACCGTGGTACACACCAGGCAGCAAGTGAAGTTCCGTTGGAACGCCAGCTTCTGCAAGTCTGTGTGCATATTCGAGATTCTCACTTACAAATAGATCAATTGAGCCGACCCATAAAAAAGTAGGTGGTAAACCGGAAAAGTCTTCAAGGCGCGCGGGAACGGCGCCTTTCGGAACGGCCGCACTCCCGGCCTCCATGCCGAGCAGCGCCGACCATCCCATCCTGTTATACTTCTCCGTCCAGCAAATCGTGCCAATGTGGGCTGGAGCCGGCTTGCTGCTTCCCGTTCGGTCATCCAGCATTGGGTAAGTCAGGCACTGAAACAGGATCGGAATCTCTCCGCGGTCTCTTGCTGCAATCGCAAGCATGGCTGCATGCCCACCTCCTGCACTCTCGCCTTGCACTGCAATCCGCAGACGATCAACGCCGAGTTCCTCGCACGACGTGTAAAGCCAGCGCAACGCCGCGTAGTTGTCCTCGAGAGATCCGGGATAACGCGTCTCCGGCGCAAGCCGATACTCCACCGAAACGATCACGCAGTCGAGGGCAAGCGCCTGGGCTTGAAGCAGGGGCACGTACTCGGCCGCCGAGCCGACTATGAATCCGCCGCCATGCATGTGCAGGATGGCAGGGCGGGACCCGCCAGGCCCAACTCCGACGATGTATATGCCAACGTCAGGATTACCCGGCGATCCCGGGATCAGCCGATATGCAAAAGGCACAGCGCGGGCGACCAACGGCACATGCGACGTGTCCGCTGCCCAAGCCCTGCGCAGTTCGGGTAGCAACGCCGACAATTCTGTCGCTGTGACATCATGATCGGGAGAACTGCGGAGGATCGCGGGATCACGGTCCTTCAAAGCCTGGCAAGCCTCAGCGAGTTCGGGGTGAACAAGAGAATCGGCACCGGCGGGTGGACGAGCCTTGGTGTTGCCGGCATCGCTTTGAAAAGCCATTGCGGACTGCCTTTCGGTCTGAATCGTGGAGAACGCGCTGCGCCGTGTTTTTTTGAGCAGCGCTGCGGCTGAACTGGACGGCTGTACCGCCCAGCGCGCTAATCGCATGATAATGTCAGTTTTTGCCCAGAAATTCGTCGACGTTGGACGGTGTGACGAGCTCGAAGGGGATATAGGTCACTTGCTCGACCTTCTTGCCTTTAACCATTGCCAGCGCGGCGTCGAGGGACCGGGTACCAATGGCGCTGCCATTCTGAAAAACAGTGACGTCGAGATCGCCGGCCTTCATCGCCATAAGTGCGTCAGCCGTTGCGTCGACCCCCGTCACAATGACATCGTCCATGTTGATCCCAGCAGCCTTGAGCGCCTGGGTTGCGCCGAGCGCCATTTCGTCGTTGTTTGCGAAGATGACGTCGATCCTGTCACCTGTCGTCAACCAATTCGTCACAAGGCTCTGGCCCCTTTCACGTGACCACTTGGCCTCCTGTTCCTGGGTGATATCAATGAATTTGCACATGTCCATCGCCGTGACGTCATGAACATCTTTCGTTCGCTGAAGTGACGCGGCATGGGAGAGATCGCCGATCATGATGTATGCGCGAATGCCTTCCGTCTTTCCTTTCGCACGCAGGAGCTTGCAGGCTTCGAACGCAGCGAGTGTTCCGGACTCGACTTCATTGGCTCCGACATAGATCTGCTTTTCTGGAAGCGTATCGAGATTGATCGGCTGCAGGTTCATATAGACGAGAGGGATGCCTGCGGCCTTTGCGGCATCGGTAATCGCCTGTGAGGACGACGTATCCACCAGGGTGATCATAATGGCGTCGACACCGGAAGCGATGAAGTTCTGGACCTGGGCGAGTTGCTTGCTGATATCGCCTTGCGCGTCCTCGATCTGTACCTCCACACCGTTGAGCGTGCCGGCGTAATCGAGAATCTTGTTGCGCATGACAGTTTGATAGTTGTCGTCGAATGTCGACATGCTGATGCCGACTGTTTCCGCGCAAGCCAGATTGTACGACAGCGCAAGAAGACTTGCGGTGACAAGCAGTTTCTTCATAAATTCCTCCTCCAGGTTCCTATTCTTCGCGCCCGGTATCCTTGGCGCATGCCATGATGTTCATCCATGGAGACCTCCCGCGCCCGGACCTGACCGTCTGTTGACAGAGCCATGAAAGCACGATTGATGAACGCGGCTTGATGTAATTTCCATCAACGTGGAAAAGGATTGGCACCGGGAGGATCGCTGGTGACCCAGAGTACCGCAGAGAAACGGCGGATCCGGCGGGGACCGTCTGTCGAAGAAGTGGCCGTCGTCGCGGGGGTTGGAACCGCAACCGTGGATCGGGTGCTCAATTCCCGTGGGAATGTTTCGGATGCGACGAGGACGCGCGTTCTCGATGCTCTTGACGCCCTGCGAAAAGCCGACGCAACGAAACGGACCAGAATTGCGTTCATCTGCGAGGCAGGCGACAGCTTCAACCGTTCGCTCACCGACGCCGTAAAGGCCGTAGCGTGGAGGCGGCAAGAGCTTGAGTTGACCGTATTTACGGCTTCGTCATTCGATGTCGAGATCGTACCATTCGCACAGCAAATCGAAAGGGAAGCAGAGTCTGCCGATGGCGTGGTGATCGTCGCACGGGAACATCCCGCCATCCTACGTGCTGCGCGCGCCGTGATCCGGCGCGGAAAACCCGTCATTTGCCTGGCAACCGACCTTCCTCGGTCCTGCAGGAACGGATTCGTCGGCAGTAACGAGTATGCTGCGGGCGCGGCCGCGGCCGGATTGATGGGCGACTTGATCAGATCTCGCAACGGTAGGATTCTGTTCATTGCCTGCGGTGAGTATCATGCGGCCAAAGATCGCGAACGAGGCTTCCGCACAGTCTTGAACAGCGAGTTCCGCCATTTAAACATCGAACATCGCCTGGATGTGAAGAACGACCCTGAACTCACCTATCAGGTTGTGAAAAGATTTATGACGGAGAGTGGTATTCCCCACGGTATCTACAGCGTGGCCGGTGGCAACTCGGCCGTAGGAAAAGTACTTCAAGAGCTCGGAGCGCAACAACAT
>NZ_JBFUAY010000312.1:0-4079 GCF_056406015.1 Rhizobium sp. P1_E1
TCCCTGAATGGGTCGTCCGTCCGGCCCGTCGATGTCGACGCTCAATCCTTCGGAGATGCGTGAGAGGTAACGAGCCGAAACCTCGGCCTGCCATTCGACACGCTGTTGGCGGACCAGGCGAAACAGTTCGGTGCCCRACGAGACGACCGCGCCGAGTTCGGCCGATCGCGAGGTTATCAGGCCGTCGTCGACGGCTGTGACGGTTGTCTGGTCGAGCTTGATCTTCTGGCTGTCGAGCGCCGCCTCTTCAGACGCAAGACTTGCCGTCGCCGTCTGTTCGTCGGCGAAATATTCGACAATCTTCTCATCCGAAAGGGCGCCCGACGAGCGTAGCTGCCGAGCCCGATCGGCATTGGCCTTCGCCTTTGTCAGGTTTGCCTTAGCGGTCACGACAGCCGCTTCCTGCTTGCGAAGGTCGGCCTGCACGCTGTCCTGCGACAGCCGCACGAGGGTCTGCCCCTTCTTAACCACGGAACCGACGTCGGCCAGGATTTCGGTTACGCGCAGACCGCTCGTCTCGGAAGCGATGATGGCTTCCTGCCAAGGCTTCAGCCAACCGCTTGCGGGAACGGTTTCCGGCCAGTCCCGCTCAGCTGGCGTTACCAGCGAGACGGTAAGGGCGGGTGCGGCGGATTGATCCGCCATGGTATTGCGCAGGGGAAGCAGGAGCGCTGCCGCAACAAGAGCAGCAGCGAATATTCTGGGCGGTTTTCTCAACGATGCACTCCTTGTGGTCAAAGGCATGGGTGCCTTTTCCCGATCCGTGCCAACTCGATGAAGGATTGCGGCTCATGTTGAGGCAACCCGATCCTGGCTCGCGGTGATGTCATGGAAGGATAAGTAACGGGGTGAACGTTAAGTGCGGTCAAGTTAGTGTTAAGTTAGGTAAAACTCGCTCATGCGACTGTGTTTGTGCAGTATGGCTTACCCGGATCAATGACGGACGAAGTGAATGAACAAGGTTCTCCTCATCGACGACGATGCCGAGCTGACGACGCTTCTGCAGGAATATCTGGTCGAAGAAGGATATGAGGTGGTCACGGATACGGACGGTCGCGCCGCGATTGCCGCTGCTGCCGGCAACACGGTCGATATTATCGTGCTCGACATCATGATGCCTCGGATGAACGGGATCGAGGTTCTGCAGAGGATCAGGAAGCTCAGCCAGGTCCCGGTCCTGATGCTGACCGCAAGGGGCGATGACGTCGACAGGATATCGGGTCTCAATCTCGGCGCGGACGACTATGTGCCGAAGCCTTGCTCGCCGGGCGAACTTGCGGCGAGGTTGCGCGCCATCCTCCGTCGGGCAGGTCAGCCTGCGGCCGGCGCGACGACCGACACGATCAGGGCGGGAAAACTCGTGATTCATCCGAGCAGCAGGATCGCCGAATGGCGTGGAGAAACCTTGGATCTGACCGGCACCGAGTTCAGCCTGATCGAGGTGCTTGCCCGCAGCGCCGGCCAGCTCGTGTCGAAGCAGGAAATTTCGAAGCGGGCCTTCGGCAAGCCGCTGACCCCGTTCGATCGCCGCATCGACGTCCATATCAGCAGCGTTCGTCAGAAGCTCGGACTGAGGGAGGACGGACAATCCTGGATCCAGTCCGTTCGCGGCCARGGCTATCAACTACTTGTGGACTGACCATGCCCCGGCTTTTCTGGAAATTTTTCGCGACGATCTGGTTGACGCTTGCAACGACGCTCACGGTCATCATCGTGATCGTCAACCTCTTTCAGATCCCGCCGCCTGGCCGCGATCGCGAATACCAGGAGCGAGCGATCATTCTGAAGCTGACGGCGAACGTGCTCGCAAGGGATGGGGAGGACGCCGCAGCGCGCTTCATCCGCACAAGTGAATATACGGTGCCACTAGGTCTGACGCTTTCGAAAACCATGGAGTCGCCTGCGTGCGGAGACGAGGGCAGGGCAGAGACGAAGTCCATTCTGAAGGACGGAATTTGCTACCGGATCTCCGTGGCGCCAGAAGCGAACTTCCTTCTCAACATTGCGGACAACCTGGCGCTGCTGGTGCCTTGGCTTTCGATTTTCGTTTCGAGTACGGTCGCTGCCGCCGCACTCGCCCGCTATCTCATTCGACCCGTCGTACATCTGCGCGACGGCCTGAGCGCGCTCGCCCATGGCCGCTTCGACTTCCGTATCGGCAACCAGATGGCCGGCCGAAAGGATGAAGTCACCGCACTGGCGCACGACYTCGATTCCACTGCCGCGCGGCTTCAGGAGCTCCAGGATGCGCAGCAGAGGCTATTTCATGACGTCTCCCATGAATTGCGTTCGCCCCTGTCTCGTCTGCAGGCCGCCGTCGGCGTCCTTCGGCAAAGCCCGGCCAAACTCGGCGCCATGCTGGATCGGATGGACCGGGAGGTCGAACGGCTCGACGCGCTGGTCGGCGAAGTTCTGACGCTAGCCAGGCTGACCGCGGGCTCCGGCCTGCCGCTGAAGACCCAGGCCCTGGATGTCATCGAGCTCCTCAACGAAATCCTCGGCGACGCGGCATTCGAAGCCCAGGCACGGGAGGTCTCGATCACAACCAGTGTCGAGGGCACCTTCCGCGCCGAGGTCGAAGGTGAGCTGATCTACAGGGCGCTCGAAAACGTTGTCCGCAACGCCGTCAAATACACGGCCGAGCATTCGCACGTATCAGTGGCTTGCGAGGCGACGACCGGCCGCCTCAAAATCTGCGTCACGGATCAGGGGCCGGGTGTCCGGCGAGACGAACTCGAACGGATCTTCCAGCCGTTCTCACGTGGTAAAGAGGCAGTGCCAAGAGGCGGATACGGCCTGGGTCTGGCCATCACCCGGCAGGCGATCGAACGCCACGGCGGGCGTGTACATGCGTCATTGCCGGATGCCGGAGGCCTGGCGGTCACCCTGGAGCTTCCCAGGAAGCCGGTACCCTATGGCTTGGCGGACGAACACGCCTGAGGACCAATCGACGAAGCTCGAGGCGGTGGTGGATGAGGCCCCGCAACCCAGACTTTACCTAACTTTACAGTGTCTTTACCGCCATTAACGTTGGCGCCGCTAAGCCTGAACCTACGATCCCGGTTCAGAAAGCTCGCCAGTGAGTCCGTCGCTCTGCACAAGAATATCATCCCTCCGCTACGCCACATCGGCACTCACGCTTTTGGTGGCAGGCTGCGTCAGCGGCCCGGATCACGCTCTCCCACAGATGCCGCTTCCTGCTAAATTCCAAGAGGGCGGGACCAAGAGCAACGGCGATGTCGTGACGGCACAGTGGTGGACGGCCTATCGCGACAAGCGGCTCGACGGCCTGGTGGCCCATGGCCTCAGCGAGAACCTCGATGTGCTGCAGGCGCTCGAGAGCATCAACTCGGCTTCCGCCAATGTCACGGTTGCCGGCGCCGGCGGCCTGCCGAGCCTCAGTGTCGACGCATCGCACACGGTATCCGGCGAGAGGGGGCGGCTCCGCACGACGGTCGGCACCGAGAATACCACAGGCGGCCAGGCCAGCCTTTCCTGGCTGCTCGACTTCTTCGGCCAATACCGTCGCTCGAAGGAGAGTGCCATCGCCTCGCTGGGGGCCGCCTATGCAACGGCCGACAACACAAAGCTCACCTTCCTGAAAGACCTGATCGAGAGCTATATCGACGCCCGTTATTACCAGGAGCGAATCGCGCTTTCACAGGCGAGCTTGAAATCCCGCCAACAGACTTACGAACTGACACAGCTGCAGCTCAAGGCAGGTGCGGCCTCCCGCCTCGACGTCGTTCAGGCCGAGGGCCTGGTACAGTCGACAAAGTCCGACATTCCCGGCCTCGAACAGAGCTTCACCGAGTCAGCCCATCACATTGCCACTCTGCTCGGGATGCCGGCGGCCTCGCTGATGGGTGAGCTGCAGAAAAGCGCCGGCCAGCCGGTTTTCCGCGGCGACATTCGCGCCGGCATTCCGGCCGATCTCATCCGCAACCGTCCCGATATCCACAAGGCTGAACGCGATCTGGCTGCAGCCGTTGCCGACATCGGCGCTGCCGAAGCCCAGCTCTACCCGTCGATCTCGCTCTCCGGTTCGATCTCGCCGAGCTGGGTCAAATCATCCGGTG
>NZ_JBFUAY010000313.1:0-4076 GCF_056406015.1 Rhizobium sp. P1_E1
ACTTCCCAGTGATCCCAGTATCTGCGCACAAAACTCTCCACGCACACCGACCTCCAAAGATTCGGAGGAGTGCGGGGAATCAGCGAGTACCAACCGGGGGCCGAGTCGCTCGGCACATAGGTATGTAAATGCCCTTGGCTCCTCAACATAGGCTGTAGGCAGCTCGTTGGGGGCATTCTGCACCGACAAATACAGAGCCTCATCAGCAGGCACGCCAAATTTCCATGTGCAGGTGATATTGGAATCAGCGCGCATGCTGATTTCAATGATTTCAGTAGACGTCCAATTGCGAACGCTTGCAGCAGTTCCGAGGTCCACTCCAAACAAATCCTTCAGGCCCACTTCCGTTTTTAGCGGGTATGCCGAGGCTCTTTTGACCAGTAAGAGGGCGTGAATAAATGATGTTTTACCGGATCCGTTCAGACCAGTCAGTATGGTTAGCGGACACACATCAAATTGCTGATGATGGAACCGCTTGAAGCCGTGAATAGTTACTTCCGAGATCACTTAAGTGCCCCAGCCAAAACTGCCCGTGTGCGTTCAATCCTTCCTTGCACGGCTCTGGGGTCACCAGTCCCGACTGTCACCGATCTCACGTATTCGGGGTCCTCAAACGCGGACCAGAACGCCGCGCGAATGGCCTCTGCTTTGGGGAACAACTCTCTAAGCCGGTAGTCCGCAAAAGCGACCGCCTGGCACTCGAAAACAGCCCGACTGATTGGACTGCGCCGCTTTGCCTTTGATGAGAGACGACGAAACGCCTGGTTTTCAAGAATAACGTGCGCGTTGTTCATAGCTTGTTCGAAATCCAGGCGCAAGGTGTGAAGCTCGTCGTCAGTAATTGGCGGGCCTTTTGCCGGTAGGCTATCGAGACGCCTAGTGTAGTCAACCAAGAATGAGTTCAAGCCGTTGTGCTTTCGGTACTCCTCGTCCGTGTAATGTCTAAGTGCGCAGAAGCGCAGTACCAGTTCTCGATTCGCCATCCGAGCGGTATTTCTGACTCGCATGCCGTTCACATCTAGGCCCCAGTAGCTCCACCCGGTAGCCGTATCGAAGACCTGCAACTCTGACAGGTCTTTCAAAAAGAGGCGGGACCTTGACTTACTCATCGCATGTCGGATTTCCTGGGTCGAGAGAGGTTCACCCAGCGTATTTACGCGTCCGAAAATGTCGTACTTCACTTCATCTGGGGTCTGCGGCTCGATAACGTGAACCACAATCTGTGCGGTTTGAACTCGGCGCAAGTCAGCCGGCTCCAGCATGGAAAAAGTGGCGCCGTGAAGGTGTTTTAGGTATTCCAGATCGCCCTTATCAAGAACGTGCCCGTTATCCATGAATAGCGAAACCGTGGATAGTCGCTGGACGCCGTCCACCACTTGGAACCTACCATCATCATCTTGATTGAAATAAAATGCGGGCAAGGGGATGCCAAGCAAGATCGACTCAATGAGTTTCGTGCGCTGGCGTTGTTTCCACACATAGTCGCGCTGGAAGTCGGGGGAAAGATCAATATCACCGACTTGGATCTGCGCCACTGCTTCGCGCAGAGAAAAGTACTTCGTGGTTATCCGAATTTTGCTCGGATCCCAAGGAACAGCCTCAGTGTTCGCTTGGCCGAGATCTTCTTCTTCGATTGCCGTCGACGCCAAAGTTGCGTCAAGTTCAACCTGTTCCGGTAGTGATGACTCATTCTGCATGGGTGTCCCTCAGTGATGCGGCTTTCGTTTGGAGCCCTAAGTATGGCGGTTATTCAGAGTGACATTACAACGCTTGCCAAAAAACTGGAAACCAGTTCGCCCGGATGGATGCTTGATCGGTGTTTGCGCTGCACGCCGCCTTGCCACCGGTCCTGCGTGGGCGTTATCGCCCCAACTCAAGACAAACGGTTTTCAATTTAAGGTTTGTATTTCACTCGTTTGGCATCCAGCGAGTCGGCCCTAATTTTGGCAACCTTGGCAATTTCTTCGCTCTGATCTTTAGCCTTGATGCGTTTTTTGAAATCAAGCTGGCCCACGGCAGCCTTAATGACAGCAATGATCTCTGCGGGCCACTTTTTTTTGTTGGCAACATCAAGCAAGTTCTGCAACTCCTCGAGGTCGGCATTCAATTGGCCAAATTGCTTCACGAACTCCCTCAGATCAGGAGGCCCATCCTTTTCCCATTTCTCGAAAAGCTCTCTCACTTTGTTCTCCCTGTTAACAACTCGCTGAAGTTCTCACCGTTTAACGCTCACGGAACCATATTTTTCTTAGTCCATTCGTACAAAATGCCTTTTTCATATCGCAGCTTTTCAATATTGTTGAATTCCGTCCACATCCGACCCACGTGGCACTACCCTGCTTGGTTTAAAGCAGGGGGGGATTGAGGAGTGATACGCGCACCCACACTTTGGTTCGCTGGAGAAGTCGTCAACCGACATGCTCACTCCCGGAAGCTGCCGCCATTCGTTGCGCAAAAGCGCTGGCCTGCTTGTCATAGGCCGCCTTTTGATCAGATGAAAGGAAGACATGGAGCAACCCTCTGGCGCGAGAAAGACCCGCGTAGTGCAACATGGAGCATTCAGGCTTCCCCATGCCTTCCATGTCGATAGCGAGCACTACCGATCTTTCCAGTCCCTTGAACGAATGCATAGTCGAAAAAAGCATGTCCCCAGCTCCGGCGTCGCCGACATCAACCAGGGGCACATTCGAGAGCGAAGCGATCTCGGCTACCAGGGAATGCGCACGCCGTCTTGTTGACAGGACCGCGATGTCGCCGGGTTTGACTCCCCTCTTCGTCAGCATCGCCACTGCGGACTCGAGTTCGGAAATCATGGCCTTGCGGCTCTTGGCGTAAATATTGTGACATTCTGGTCCGCTCGGCGCACCTTCGATGGCTAAGTCGATTCCCGAAAGAATTGACGCTTGAATCGCTACCTGACGGGTATTGCGACAGTTCTCGAACAAGTCGTCGTATGCCGGTTGGGCTTCGCGCAGACGCTTCTCGACTTGGTCCTGGATTTCGGTGTCATAGATGTTCTGATAGCGGTCGAAGAATATGTGCCAACGACCGCGATTGACACCTGGCGCGCCAAGCATCAGATCGAAGGCATCTATATTGTCCGGAGTAAGAAGGTCCTGCGCCTCGTCGATCACTAGTGCGTCCCAGGGCTTGAGATCGCATTGAATCGCCGCTTCGACAAACGTGCGTGGAAAGACTTCAGCGAAGAGTTCCTCGTCGCTGACCTTGGCGTTCAATCTATCTGCGAGTCCCGCACGATCAATTACCTCCTTGTACAGGGCGTGCACATGGCGAACTTCGATCGCCTTAGCCGCGGGATCTGCGCCGAGCGCCAGTGTCAAGTGCCGGGCGAGAAGTTGATTGAAGCAGAGGTAGAGCACGCGGCATCCCTGAGCCGCAAGCTGCCGGGCCCGGTCAACCGCAATGACGGTCTTGCCGGTGCCCGCTCTTCCGCGGACAATGGTCCGCGGATTTGCGGCCATTCGCCTAGAGGCACGTATCTGATCATTCGTGAGATGAATGATCGTGTTTTCCACGCCGGTGAGATAGCTTCCAAGATTGAAGCAAGACTCCACGTCCGGCCGCAGCAGTCTTCTTGCGAGCTGGACCTCGGCCTTGGTCGGAAGGCGCGGCGCTCGCCCATGCTTTCGGAGATACTCCTCTGTCCAGTGGCGCTGAAGTCGGCCAATGAACTGACGCACGTCGTGGCGGAACTCTCGATGATCCAGCAGAACCTTCTGCTCGATTTCAGCACCCGTGGCCGTGAATGTCTCCGTCGGCATGACGACACCGAATCCGAAGAGAATATCTCTGAAAGCAAGGTCACCTTCGACCAGTTGCTTCTGGATCGCGAACATTGCAGTCTTGGCCTGACTCCACGGGTCTTCACGCTTTGTGTACGAAGGCGAACCCGGATCGCCGAATATCCAGACGCCCTTGTCGCATGAGACCCTTCCGCCCTTAACTTCCAGGGCGAAGATACCGCGCATGGAGATGACCACGATATCTGCTTCGCCCCAGATCTTGGAGGCGTGCCTGTGAAGCCCGAGGGAGTGCAGTACAACGCAGTCCTGCTC
>NZ_JBFUAY010000314.1:0-4064 GCF_056406015.1 Rhizobium sp. P1_E1
GGGTCATGCTGCGTGCCCTTTTCTTGCCCGGTAGAAACCGCTGATCAAATTCTCCATGGCCGACAGTTCGGCGATCAACCGGTCATCAATCAGAAATTCAACGGGAGGAGTAAGTTTTTGCAGATCTTGCAATTGGCCATAGTTGCCGGGCGTCGGTGCCGGGACAGCACCGAACATGGCTGACTTGAGGTACTCCAGCCATCTGCGCGGCAGCAGCCGTTTGGCGATAGCAGCGGTGCTCTTGCGGAAGGTATTCAATACCGCGCCTGGACCTGTCAGCGCCTGCCTGGTATCACGGTCGAGATCATCGAGATGCCTGATAAATGTCTCGACCGCCTCGCGCACTACGGCACGCGCGCGCGCGTCGTCAACGGTAATGGCGCTTTTGAGCTCACGGGTGAGTATCGCGAAAAACCGCTCGTGCTCCGGCTCAAATTGAGCAGACGACCACCAGTCGCGAAACGACAGACCGCGATTGAAGTCTGTGCTCGTGATAGACCGGTTTTCGCTGGAGCGCATCCAGTACACCTCGTCGACCGTCGTAAGTTTTCCCCAGATATAGGTAGTGATTCCTTGCTGCATCTCGCTCACATAGGGTGACGACCAGTTTTCAAGCTGCCCCCAGGATTTGCACCAGACTGGCGCGCGCAAGACGGCGTAGCAGGTCGCGGCCGTATAGTCCGACATTGCAGTCTGCAGCCGCTGTTCAATCTCGTCCTGCCGGACCGTGTAACGCCAATGCGGGTAACCGTGGCCGTAACTGCAGGCAGTCCCGTCCTGCATGGTATGAAACGCCAGCGACTGCGCTATGCAGGCGCTCAGTGAAGCGTCGCGTTCAAGTGCAAGAATTGCGCTGCAAAGTCCGCTGAACAGAAAAAATTCGTCGTCCCCGAGCAAGGTCGCGTACGGCGTGCGGATATGTTTGGACGCCATTTTTAGACGGTCAGACATGCTGATTGCAGCATGTAGATAAATTACATCGCTAAGGCCATCCAGCGTCTGCCGCGAGATGCCATCCAGTGGTTGCGGTGAGCCGTCGACGATCACCACGCTCGCACCACTGCCGTGCCAATACACACACTGTCGCAACAGGAAATCCTGTCTTGCATAGCAAGGTATGACCACTGTCAGCAGCGAAAGCGTGGCAAAAGAAGGGTTTTCTTCGTTAGCGCTTTTTCGCAGCGAGTGGGCAAACCAGCTATCGAGAGTGGGATTGGCCATGGTTTTCAAACGTCTGGAAACGAATTTCTCCGAAAAAAGGCATCAGATGCGCTTGAGATAGCCGTCTGGAGCCACCGTCAAAAGCAATTTGTTCTCGATGGCCTTGTCGATTTCAAATACGAGCTTTCCACCATCGACGGCTTGGCGGCCTTGTTCTTTCAGTCGCTTGAGGTATTCCCATACCGCGGTCTTCGGGTTGTTGCCATGTGCCCAGGGGCGATCAGGGAACATATCGTTCGGCAGATCCTCGACAATCGTGTCRAACACGCAGCAATAACTGCCCGCACTTGTCAAAGGTGCGTAGGCTTCGAGTTCTGCCAATACGTGCTCGTGCGTATGGTTTGAATCGAGAAATACCATGACTTTTCGGTGCTTTTTCGCGATCGCGTGCACCTGTTCGATGATTTTTTCATCAGTCGATGAGCCCTCGAGCATCTGGATGCGGTGCGCCATCGGGTGTGCTTCTATTGCATCGCGATTGTGCTTGCGGATATCGATGTCGAGTCCGAGCACGTGGCGCGATGTGGCTTTCGGGTCGAGCGTGGAGCCGCTTTCGACGGCTTCGCAGTAATCAATCAACGCCAGCATTGCGGCGCTCATGAGCAATGAGCCGCCATGCGCGATGCCTGTTTCGATAATCAGATCCGGCTTGACCTGCCAGATCAGTTCTTGCGTCGCGACCATATCGACCGGGGTCTGGATAATGGGTCGGCCCTGCCATGAAAAGTTATACATATAGCGGCCGCGGAAAGCTTCCGCCATCCATTGCGACGACAGTGATTGCCATGATTTGTTGGCGGGATAGCTGGCGATGGTGCTGAATTTCTCAGCTTCGAAAGCCGCGATTGGATCGTTGGGTGTGGCGCTCACAGTGGTACTCCGTGTTGGATGGGATAGGTGGACAACAAGCCTGAGAGCCGATCTTTCAGCTTCATGGGCAGGTAGTGGAACTCGGTAGTTACCGCCGCTATGTCGACGGTCGGGAAAATGCGCTCGGGCGCGCCTGGTGCGAAGGAGATATGTGCGCCCGTCAGCGCCGCCAGCTCGCGTGCCAGTTCGGCGTGACATACGGATTGCCCGCTAGCTACGTTGTAGAGGCGCTGCCGGCCGCTAATCGCGATATTTTCGAGCAACGGTACGACATCGTCGATGTCGACGTAATCTTTGCAGGAGGTCGGACTTTCATGGATCGTGACGCTATTGGTCTCGCGCAGTTCACGGATCACCGACGCCAGGAATGTAGCTTTACCTTGCCCAGGGCCATAGACATTGGATAGCCTTGCCACCCGCACGGCCGGCGAAGCCTGCGTAAGACACAGGGCTTCACCGAGAAGCTTACTGAGGTCATACAGGCTGTCGGCCGACGGTGCGATCGAGATTTTCGCATCTTCTTTCGCGCTGTCAGTTGGCGCCAAGCTCGCGTAGACCCGAGTGCTTGAGAGGTATAGCCACGAATCGAAGCGGCTCGACTGGAGCAATGTTGAGAGTAAACCAACATGCGCTTCGACGGTGTCATGTGGTCGACTGCGAAAGTTGGCTGTCAGGCCGATCGCATAAATCACGTGGCCGAGGTTCTCCCCGCTATGGACTAGCGCGCCGCGCACCGGCGCGGTTACTTCGTAACCGCGCTCACGCAGATGAGTGACCAAGTGACGGCCGACAAACCCGGCGCCACCAAACACTGTGAATTTCATTCGCCAGGAAACCCATCCAAGGGATGATGTAGTTCAGGTGATTTATGACGGAGTAACTTGGGGCTCACGTTCTTTACCTGCTTGAAAAGGGGGCCAGATATGAGTTGCGTATTTGCTACGGCCAGCATGTTGAAGCCATGCGGTGGGCCCTCGAGGTAAACGGCCTCGRCCGGAATGAGTTCGATACAAAGCTCCCCGACTTCGTGGTTATTGTGGAAATCGCGCACCGCAAAAAGCTGATAGCCCGCTGCGCTCAACAATTTACAAACTGGTGCATTTAGTAAGCCGTTTGACCAGTCCACATAGTCCCGGTGAACTTCAAAAACGATGCTCGGGTGGTTATTCAGGAGTGTTTTTTCAGCTCCTAGCAGCGCACGAAACTCCGCGCCCTCAATATCGAGCATGATGACGCCGAGTCGGCGTTGCATTGCGGCGCAATAGTCGTCAATTCGTACCGTTTCAAAACTATCTTCGGCAGTGTCCGCAACGACCGAATTGGCGAACGAGTCGAAGCCTTCAAGACGAAGCCGCTGGCTGCTGACATCCCACAGTCCCTTGCGATTAATGACCAAGTTGTTCAGATCATTTAGCGCAACATTTCTTGCGAGCATTCCTGATTGCTCGGGACTGGGCTCAAAACAATGAACCTGACGGTCTTCTTTCTGCAGTTGGCGAGCCAATAAAATGGCATGATCGCCAAAATATGCGCCACCTATCAGAACATCGCCGTCGCTGTGGGCGGACAGGTGTTGCAGTAATCTTGTCGTTTGAGGTTCCCAGACATGAGTAGGATTTTCCCGCTCCGAAAGCATGAAATCCCTCGCAATTTTTGTTCGGTAGAGAAACTCAAAGCGTGTTCCATCCTGCAGTGTCTTTTCATATCGGTCATCTTCGGTGTGAAGCGCATCGATAATCGGGCCCGTAATGTCATCGCGAACCGAACCTTGATAGTCGAAGGTTTTTTCTGCTTCCTTCAACCAGTCAATCAGACGTCTGCGCAAAAAGGCATCGCGTCCAAGCGTCGAAAGTGCTCGTTGTAATTTTTGACCGTTTAGGTCACGAGGGTCGTTTGACATTGTTTTCTCCAGAGACGAAAGATTTTGGCAAAAGCCGAATCGGTGTTGACGCGCTACGCACGCATTAAGGTAC
>NZ_JBFUAY010000315.1:0-4002 GCF_056406015.1 Rhizobium sp. P1_E1
GTGCCATTCATCCGATCACCATGAGCGTAACCGATGCTTATCCCGAGAAGTACGCCAACCGCCTGATGCCAGCCGAGCCGCTCGTCGAAAATCGCATTGATGGCGATGAGCTGCGCGACTGACGACAACTAAATAGCAAGGAAAACCCGCTTGTCCGCATGCGACCGATCATCGAAAGATTGCCTAATGTGTAGAGGACAAGCGCGGTGGCGAGCAGCCGAACGCTTGAGTTGCTCACGGATGCGCGGGAAGCGGTCGCCCCAGCCAGGAATAGGCAGACGGCTATGGAGAGGATGGCGCCAACACGCATCGATAAACCCCTGATGACGCGTTTGTCTAACGCCGGGCGGCCCGTCAATCCATCAGAGACTCGCCGTCCTCTACTCTGTCCGATCGCGACGTACCGCCTACTTGGCGATCAGTCTATTTTAAACCCAGCTCGACGCCTTTCGCAGCGCGGTTTTCGAGTGCGTCCTTCAACCAGCGTTCTGGCCTTTTCAAAACTTATGAACGTCTTGCACCAATTGCCCCGGATATGGGCTACACTGGAGATAGTCACCCGGAAGATCCATGCCGGAGCAGCTTGTGAAATCCGACATTATGACGTCAGTCGCGTGCTGGAGGAGTACGACGCGACAGGATCACCGTTCCGGATCAGCGCGACGACTTTGGCCTTGAGGAAGCAGAGCGTACGTGGTGGCAGATTATCGCACTGCCCCACATCTTCCGAAGTCGCGTAGCATTCAGAAAACGTTTCTGCTCAATGACTTAAAGAAKACGAAGGAGCGTTAGCCCTCGTGGCCATCGCACCTGAATACGTCTGGATGAGGTGATCGTTTATGTAACGCTGGCCCCACCCCTCTGAGTAGAGCAACATCGCCCGTTCGCACAAAACATCGACGTTCATCGAACGGGACCTGTAGAACCGAAACCACATGAGAACCGCGCTAACGAGGATCGCTTTTGGTGAACGCGTCAGCGCGGCAGTCGTTGCTCGCCGTTTGCGAAGATGGCAGGTTGCAAACCAAGGGGGTTTTTCGCTCAGCTTCGTGCGTTCTTTGGCTGATTGAGGCTAGGGGCCACTCGGCGCTGAAAGACTGGCATTCGCCGCCGTCGTGAAAGGGCCGCCACGGCGACCAGCAGGTCGCCCGCTCTCGCGAGTGCGAGCAACGCCGGCTCAAAACGGCCGCACCGCGGGGGTTGACGATAGGCGTCAGCATCGCCTGGCGTGCAATGAATGACGGCAAAACGATATTGCCTTTGCTGACAGTCTCGTCGTTGCCTGCTTTTGTAACGCGGTCACCAAAAGTCGTATCCGCCGCGGTTTTGCTGCGACGGCCCCACGGTTGCCTTGCCGTCGCGCCAGCCACGGCAAGGCGCTCCTGCAAGCAACGAGCTTACCAAGCGAAGGCTCAACAAACGCACGGCCTTTAATATGCCGGCCGCGACAAGGCGTTCAAATTGCCAACAAGAGGGTAAGAAGGGATACGCCGTCGGCTTTGCCCCCAGGTTGCGGATTTTTTTGATAGTGTGCCTCCCTAAGGAAGAACGATACATCAACTGCGTTCGCTGTATGGTGCTAAACCTTCCTGAGACCGCCGTCCGCAAGGTTACTTAGAACGCACTTATCCACCTGGACTCAGGGCAGTCTAGGTCACGATAATAGGCCGCCTGGGCGGGGTTTATTTCGATGATCGCATTATCTACCCTTGACTTAAAATCAATAGGATACAAGACTACACGACATCAATGACCCCTTTACTGGAGATGTAGTTGATACACTTCATCCGCTCTAAAGTCAGCGGCATTGCCGTCGTGATGTCCTCCGCGGTTCTCGTCAGTGGATGTGGTACGGTTTTCGGCAAGCCGACCGTATGCAGCACTGGCAGCAAGGACTATCGCTGCGCCGTGGCGAGGAAATCGCCAAAGCAGGCTGAGCCTTCCAAAACACCCGTTCGCCAGTTCGAGGCCGGGAGCCGCAATTACTGAGTTTGGATGCTAAAACTTGACCTTGAACAGCTGCGTATGCATGCGAGCGATCATTTCATCCCGCGCCAGACGTCAGATGCGATTCTCGCCAAGTGCAATCAGATCATCGCCAAACCTCTCATCGCCGTCGAAAAAGAGGCGAAGCGAGACGTCATCCTCCCTACGGCTCGAAAGCTGTTCGATCGGATCTGCGATCTTGCGTTCGGAGACTGTCTCGCAGGTGGAACCGTATATCGGCTTCGCGGCGCGCAGGAGATCTTGCAGGCGGCCGCCTTTCCGGACTGGAATCCCTCCCATTTTCTCGACACAGCCGAGATGAGCGCGACAGTAGCGATGGGGCTCGGCTGGTTTTCGCCGGTCATGCGGTCCAGCGATCGCCGGTTGGTCATTTCCGCCATCATCGAGAAGGGACTTTATCCGGGCCTGACAGCCGCAGATGATCAAGCCTTCTGGCTGACGGCGCGGCACAACTGGAATATCGTGTGCGRTAGCGCGATGGTGATTTCGGCGCTCGCGATCAGATGCCATGACGCACCGCTCGCTGCGAAGATCATCGACATCTTCGTGCCTGCCATGAAAAGTGGTCTGGAGGGTTTTGGCGACGACGGTGGCTATGAAGAAGGCCCGGCATACTGGGAGTTTGCGGTCCGCTACACCGCTCTGACCTATGCATTGCTAATGCAGGAGGGAATGATCGAGGAAGTTCCGATAGGCATAAGGAACACCTGGCGGTTCGGGCGGGATTCGAAAGGCCCCTCCGGTCAGGACTTCAACTTCGGCGACAACACGATTCTGTCCCGACGCTCGCCGGTGCTCGGCTGGCTCGCCAAGATATCGAAGGAACCCGAGGCGGCACAGTGGCAGCGAGACGCTGCGGGTGAACCCTCTCCCCTTGATCTTCTTTGGCGTGGTTCTTCAAAGCCGGTCAATTCGGCTGCGTCATATCTCGCCACGTTCGAACCCGCAGGAATGGCGGTCCTTCGCAATAGACATCTCTGGGCCGGCATTAAGGCCGGGCGAAACGATGTGAACCATGCTCATCTCGATCTCGGATCCTTCGTATTCGAAGCCGGCGAAAGGCGGTTTGTCAGCGATCTCGGCCGTGACGATTACGCGCTTCCGGGCTATTTCGATCCTAGCCGACGCTTTTCCTATTTCCGTACCCGCACCGAAGCACACAGCACGCTTATGATCGATGGTCTCCAACAGTCGCGGGAGGCATACAGCCTKCGGATTAGCACCCATCAAGCGCCCGACGCGCTTTCCGTTGCCTATCAGATTGTTGAGCCTGCCTTGGAGCACGTCTGGCGTCGCGGATGGATACTGCACGATGATCGTCTTATCGTCGTCGACGAGATCGAATTTCCGGACCCGTCGCCAGCCCATGACCTTAAGTGGCAACTTTACACCAACGCGGCTGTTGATCTGATTGGCGATACAGCCGAACTCAGCCACGGCAACAGGATGGTCCGCGCGAAGATTGCAACGCCCATGAATGTCAACTGGGAGCAATCGCAACCGGCAACCGGTGATGGGCAGTTCGACAATTCCAGTTTCACCTGCCTGTGTTTCAAAATCACTGTCCGGCAGACGATCCGGCTGCAGGTGGAATTGCTTACGCCAGGAGCATCTCCCCTTATGAGAATTCTGCCGGCGATCAACAAATGGGGGCTTCATGTCTGAACCGCTCTTGACCTGGTTGAAGACGCTGTTGGCACTGCGATTTGTCAGATCGCGGGCTTTTTCCGAGGCGGCGTCGGACACGCTTCATATCTATGCCTCTCAACCCGATCGTCCTTGCGTGCTGATTACAGTGATCGGCGTCGACGATACGCACCTCGACGAAATCATCACCGTTACGACGAAGAAATTCGGCGCCACTCATCGCGTGACCTACGTCACGGACACTCTGGATTTCATGCAGTTCCGCAACCGGCAGGCGGTCTTCGAATATCTCCCTTCGGCGCTCGAGCAGACGATGCATGCCAGCGAGATCGACTGGGGCTTCTATCT
>NZ_JBFUAY010000316.1:0-3999 GCF_056406015.1 Rhizobium sp. P1_E1
GCCTCCATCGCCCATGAAGTCAATCAGCCGCTCGCCGCGTCGCTCACCAACGCCCAGGCGGCCTTGCGCTGGCTCGGTAACCGTCCGCCGAATCTCGAGGAGGTGACTCAGGCGCTCGGCCGGATTGTCGAGAACGCCAATCGAGCCGGCGATGTCATTGGCCGGATCCGTGCCTTGATCAAGAAGGAACCCCCTCACAAGGGGCAATTCGACCTCAACGAGGCCATTCGTCACGTGATTGCCTTGACCAGCGGTGAAGTGCTCCGGCAAGGCGTCACGCTGCGGACCCAATTCGCGAGGAGCCTCCCGTCGGTGGAAGGGGATCGTGTCCAGTTGCAACAGGTGATCCTAAACCTCATCATGAACGCCATCGAGGCGATGAACGGCGTTAATGAGGAAGAGCGCGAGTTGCTGATCAGCACCGGGACAGGCTCGGGAGGCGTGGTCGTCAGGGTGCGCGACTCGGGTCCAGGCCTGGACCCGCAAAGCATGGACCGCATTTTCGAGGCTTTCTACACGACCAAATCCAGCGGCATGGGTATGGGCCTGGCGATCTCCCGTTCGATCATCGAGGCTCACGGGGGCCAGATGTGGGCCACCGCTAATGACCCTCGTGGGGCAGTGTTTCTGTTCACCCTGCCTCTAGAACGAGACGAAATCCACACAACGCATGCCGACCAAATCACAATGCCGGGAAAATAGGACCAACAACTGGCTGAAGCTTTCGCAGCCAGTGCTGCTCTCGGCGAAGTGTGAAGGCGTCGGCGGGCCTCTCTTCTCCATCGCGAGACGACCGAGGTGCCGCTGAAACTGAATTCACCTTCATGACGCGGTCAGCGGGCGAATGGAGGCAGCAGTGGAGAAAGCAACAAGCGCATCGCAAGGGGCGAAATCGTGCCACGGGAAGCTGGACGCGATGAGCAGCACTACCATGTCCGCACCAGCTAAACGGGACTTCGCCCCAA
Source organism: Rhizobium sp. P1_E1 (assembly GCF_056406015.1). Taxonomy (NCBI): domain Bacteria; kingdom Pseudomonadati; phylum Pseudomonadota; class Alphaproteobacteria; order Hyphomicrobiales; family Rhizobiaceae; genus Rhizobium; species Rhizobium sp. P1_E1. Next base: position 966 of record NZ_JBFUAY010000316.1, read on the forward strand.
GTTCGATGATCCAGGTGCGGACCAAGAAACCCTATCGAAGACACAGATCGTTTGGCTTAATGCATAGTCACGGAACTCACTGAAGGGCAAAGATCCTCGAAGTCCTCCACAAGACGGAAAAGCCCGAAGGAGTAGCACAAGAGACCGAACCGCGTCCCGGTCACAAACAGGGTAAAAGCAGATCTCCCGGCGCGCAAAGCTTGTCCCCAGGGAGGCGTGATTGTTTCGCGTGGCATGACGGAAAACATCATCAAATGAGCCCCAAAGGCCGTATTCGGCCATGATGAACCATCTGGCGGCATGTGGAGCGGAGAGCCCGGAGCCCAGGGCCAAGCTTTCCCATATGCGCTGGGAAACAAGGTCAACGGGACCAGATCGATTTCGATTCGGTTGAGTTCATGTGTCATGGCGTCAATCCTTGGAAGGAACGCGAAAGAACGAAGAGGCAAACGGTGCGACCCGTAGGCTCCCCGGCCACCTTGTGTGGTGAAACCGCCGTCCCGACTGATCTTGATGCAGGTACTACCCCCGCTGCGTGATGAACTCCCCAGTGAGCCTGATCACATAGCCGCGCGGAAGAAATGTACCCTGACCATAGCAGGACGCTGCCCGACCCGCCATTGATCTGGAGGAAGGATCGGGGTAGCGAACAGGAGGGGATGACTTATACGGGGGTTTAGGAGTCCTTGATCGAGGTCGGCAAGCCGCGTGATGTCTCCGCTGGAAAGTCGACCATCACCCGCTTCGCGATGAGATGCCCTCGGCTGGAATGGACGACCATGACGCCGATATCGCGCTCGTTTTTCGAGGGCTTCATGCTCAAAAACGAGTGGCCGAGCCTGGCATGGCTCCCTAGCGCCCGCCTGTTTGCTGCGGTCGTATAATTTCCGCATACACAAGTATGATGGTGGACCTGTACACTTTGTTTTAACGTTTGCTCATAAGTGCCGGCTTCGCCAAGCTGCTCATCCTTGCACGGCTTCGCTGGCCATTCACAGTACGTTGGAACCATGGGGAGTCTTCAGGTTCCAAAGCCGTTAGGGAAGGACGCAGAATGCCGACGGTATCTCCGACTCCGATCACGCCCCCGGACGAGCACGTTGTGACCGCCCGCGAGGCGCTTGAGCCTCTCTACGAAAGACTGGAGCTTCACACCGAATCCACCTTGCTTTCGGCGGCAATGGCCGCCGGATGGCCAGCCGAGGAAGCAACGAGGGCGCTGGCTGCCCTTAGATTGCAAGACGCCCTCAATATTCTTTGCCGAGCGAATTCAAGTCCAAGCATATCGATGCACGGCCCAACGGCCGAATGAAATGGCGGTCTTCGCGAGGTTCCAAGGGAATTGGTCCAACGAGAAATATCCAGCAGCACGATCAAAGATGGCCGCCTCAATGGAAACGTCCACAAGCAATTGAATTTTGGAAGAAGACGTCCCCATGACGGGGTGATCGAAACAACGCAGGCCCGCCAGCACGTCCAATTTGACCTCAAGGAAGTGGTACAACAAGCCTCAGTCTGGTCAATCTGGCAATCCAATCCGTTTCCCGACGACGACCACCTGCTTGCGTTCCCAGGGGCGTGTAAGACAAGAGACCATTCCGAAACGGCCCAGAGCCAATAGCCTCCAAACAGCCGCGTGCTTGCGCGGATGGCCGGTTGCTTTTAAAACCGTTCGACAAAACACCAGAGGCTCACTTGGTTGCCACGATTTAGTAGATCGACCAAGTTGTCGGCCTCCTCGGCGGTGAGCATGTCCATGACAAACCCATCGATGATGGCCGCCTGTCCGCTGACTTTATCGAACACCGTCCAGTAAATATTGAGGTTCTTGCAACGGCTATATCTTTGCGATGCCATCGTGAACGGCCTCCGTGTGGTAACGACTTTGGTCAATTGTGAGCGATCTATCAGACATGACTGCCTGGCGGCTCTTGGACATCCGCGAGGCTCGTGACGTCAGTCGGCAGCTCGGCAGAGGGCTCGCATTCAGCGGGTGGTAAGGGAACTCTTGCACCACAGAGAGTCAGGCCGCTCGTTGCCTTTAAGAAGGCGCTCACAGTAGAGCATTTTTGTACGCGCTAATGAAGAGATGCGTTGGAATCAGGCATGCTATCTGTTCGTATAGCCTTCCAAAAGCTCGATGATCGATGCGGCGTGTCGACGGCCATATAGATCGATGCGCCTGTGGGACTTGGAGGAAAGCAGCTTGAAGAAGATCATCCTCATGCCACCAGTGTCCTCTTACTCTCCACGATGGACGCGGTGTCGACGAGCTGCTCCAGCAGTTCCACACACACCTCAGCCCGGACATGWTGCGGCATATGGCCCACGCCCCTGAGCGTCTTGAAGAGCGCCTGGTCGTGGCTCCGTTGGATCCACGCCGAGTGCCACCGATAGTCGATGACCCCGTCCCGGTCGCCGAAGACAACGGTCATAGGCAGGTCGGACGAGAGGCGCCCGAATGCGGCCATGTCGGCGTTGAAGGCGGACAGTTCCGCGGCCATGGTCTCGATTGTGGGCGACGACACGATGTGGCGCGCTGGCAAGGCTGCCAAGTATTCCGGTACGGGATTTGGGGCGGCCGAGGTTCGCAGCGCGGAGCGGCAAATCACCTCCCGGCCAGCGAGTGTCATCTGGCGGCGGACGGCGGACGGCGGATCCGATCACCGGCTTCATCGCCGTACGCAACGGCACGAGTGGCTTGACAGGAACTGGCCTGCAACAAGGTGCGATCAGCAACATAGCCCCAACGACGGCGGGGCTGTTTTTCGGAGCCTATGCCCTAAAGCCCGTCGAAGGAGGTACGTCTCAACCATTGCCGAGGCCAATTTGCGCCCTAATTTCAAAAGACTTGGCGAGAGCGACCGACACATCGATGTCTTCGAGCGACGCCAAGATCACGGAGGCGGAATTGGAAAGTGACCTCGGCCCCCGCCGCGTCTATTCGACCTCGCCATCCTCCCCTTCACGCATGCCTGCCTTCGCGAGTGTACTCGCTGTTATTGCCATTCTGTATTTTGGCAAGGACGTACTT
>NZ_JBFUAY010000317.1:0-3976 GCF_056406015.1 Rhizobium sp. P1_E1
CTCTACGGAACAGGCGTGCCGGGCCAATGGCATGGGGACATTACGATTGGTGGCAGACCGACCAGGCTTAAATCGATCGCGGCTGCTCGCAGGGCAGGACTGGCATTCGTAACCGATGACCGGCGTGGAGCCGGTCTCATGTTGCGTATGTCTGTAGGTCTCAATCTGGTGATGTCGATCATCCGCTGGATATCACCAAGAGGCTTTATGTCTGCGCGACGCCAAGAGGACGCGATCAAAAGTTCTTTCGGCCAGTTCGACATCCGTCCCAAGAATCCCGGGATCKCGGTCGGGGCACTTTCGGGGGGGAATCAACAGAAGGTCGTCCTCGCAAAGGAAGTGCTGGGAAATCCGCGCTTGTTGCTTCTCGACGAGCCGACGCGTGGCGTCGACGTCGGCGCAAAGGGGGAAATCTACGCCCGCCTGCGCAAACTTGCTTCAGAGGGATTGGGCATTCTTGTCGCTTCGAGCGAGATGCCCGAGCTGATCGGCCTGTGCGATCGAATAGTGGTTTTGCGCAACGGCAGCAGCGTTGCTGAGTTTTCTGGCGGCGTCGACGAACACGAAGTCCTGGCGGCCGCCAACGGGAGGGAGGCCTGATGTCCGAACAGCAAATTACATCCAATCCAGCCATTCAGCCCGCCAAGCGGATGGATCCGCTTGCGGTGTTGGTCCGCTTCCAAAGCTTGATCGGCCTTATACTCGTTTTCGCCGGGGGCATCATTTTTTCACCGCGTCGGCACGGTGTCATCCTGTTCATTCAACCCGACAACATCGCCAACATCGTCCGTGCGGTGTCTGAGACTGGCATCATCGCGATCGGAATGACGTTCGTGATCATCACGGCCGGAATTGATCTCTCGGTTGGGGCGACACTTGGTCTTGCGAGCGTGGTAACAGCAACATTGATGGTCTCAGGCGGTTTTGGGCTGATCACGACGGTGCTGGCAGTGCTGCTGATGGGCATTTGCTTCGGGTTGGTCCAGGGAGCGATCTCAAGCAAGTTTCGACTTGAAGCGTTTATCGTGACTCTCGCCGGTCTACAGGCAGCCCGCGGGCTTGCACTCGTTGTGTCGGACAATCAATACATCAATATCTCTTATGGTGATGGTCCTGGGCTCGCTCCGCCCATCTTTGCCATTCTGGGCGGTCGGCTATTCGGCAACGTCGTTCCCGTGGCTACGATCGTCTTCTTGATCTTTGCCTGCATCGCCACGCTGGTGCTGAACACGACCAGATTCGGCCGTTACGTCTATGCCGTCGGCGGAAATGAGCGCGCCGCCCGCATCTCAGGTGTTCCGGTCTCAGCAATCAAGATCGCCGTTTACGCCATTACCGGCTTTGCGTCCGCGCTTGCTGGCATCGTCCATGCCGGGCAATTCAATTTTGGGAGTGCCAATGATGGGACCGGATATGAATTGACGGCCATCGCGGCTGTCGTCATCGGAGGAACCAGCCTGTTTGGCGGGTCAGGTTCAATGGTCGGAACAATCGCCGGTACGATCATGCTCGGCGCTTTGGCCAATATATTGCAGCTGAACAACATCACGCCAGCGATGCAGTTGCTTGCCACAGCGGCAATTATCGTTCTGGCGGCAGTCCTTCAATCCCTCGTTCGTCGCCGCGAAGGATTGGGCAGGTAGTGTGGCGGCATCACCCGGAGGGTGGATCCGGGATCAATGTGGAGGAGAAAGTAATGACACAGAATGCACTTCGACTGTCGCATGCCGGACGCATGGCGCTCCTGGCCGGGTCATGCCTTGCTATTGCCGGCGTGGCTCACGCTGCCGATCCGCTGGTGAAGGCTTGTGCCAAGGATGGCGAGTTCGTCATCGGCTTCTCGCAGGCCAACAATGCGGAGCCCTATCGCCAGCACGTCAACGATGAACTAGAGGCAGCCGCCAAGGCAGTCCCGCAGTTCACGCTGCAGATCGCTGACGGCGCGGGCAACGTCAACACCCAGACATCGCAGGTCGACAATTTCATCACCCAAAAGGTTGACCTTCTGTTGATCTCGCCTTTCGAGGCGGCTCCGCTTACGCCCGCCGTCAAGCGGGCAATGGACGCGGGTATCCCGGTCATCGAACTTGACCGCAAGACAAACGGTGAGGCTGGCAAGGACTACACAGCTTTCATCGGAGGAGATAACTACAAAATCGCGTTGGCCGCCGGCGAATATACGAGCAAGACGCTTCTGCCGGATGGCGGCGAGGCGGCCGTGCTGCAGGGGCTGCCGAGCTCGACACCAGCCGTCGAACGGCTCAACGGCTTCAAAGATGGCGTGAAGGCAAACCCCAAGATCCAGATCGTGGCGGAACAAGCGGCTGACTGGTTGCCGGATAAAGCGCAGACCGCCTTCGCGGCAATGCTGCAGGCTCATCCCGATATCAAGATGGTCTATGCCAGCAACGACATGATGGCGGCGGGTGCGCTACTTGCTGCGAAAGGTGCCGGTAAGAGCGTGAAGATCATCGGCACCGACGGCTTGCCGGGTCCAGCAGGCGGGATCGAGGCAGTCGCAAAGGGCGACTGGTCAGCGACCTTCACTTATCCGACAGGAGGCAAAGAGGCGGTCGACATGGCTAAGTCGATATTGCTGGACTGCGCATCGTCGGTGCCGGCGACAGTAACGGTCGATACCACCGCCATTACGCCCGAAAACGCGAAGCAGATGATGGGTAAGTAAAGCTCCAGACTCAACCCGGCCGGACGCGYCCGTTCAGCCGGGTTGAACCATATCCACCGGTTGGCGCGTCTGACCGAGTCGTCGCGTCATTCGACCAGTTGGTCGAAAATTTCAGCAGCAGCCGGCCTAAGTCTTCTTACGGTGCCGCGGGGCTGGTGAGGCGCCAGCCGTGACAGAATGTCAGGTCCGAGTTGGGCCAAGATCGCGAAACTGAAAAGCCAAACCCGAAAACGTCACCGAACATTGATAACCCAAAGCGATGGAATGGCGCTAGCCTGATTGCATGTCATGTGGCAGAAGGCGTCTGGACTGGTCATCACCGACGATGTTATCGACCAAGTATTGGTTGGCGAAGTCAAAAGAGGTAAGTCTAGCAGTTCGTCGACTCGCGTCTGCGCGTCTCGGTCTCCTGCCATGTCGGCAGCTTCGCGGACTGATCGGATCATTGGCCATTCGCGGCTAGAACACTCCCTGAAAGGACTTTGCAATGGCACGGCTTGTTGTCGTTTCCAATCGAGTGCCGATTCCCGATAAAGACGGCGTGGCACCGGCGGGCGGTCTTGCCGTCGCCTTGCAGGCCGCTCTCCAGGAACGCGGGGGCATCTGGATGGGATGGTCGGGCAAGTCGAGCGGAAGCCGTGAACCGGAAATGCTCTCGCGGCGGCAGCAAGGTAACATCACCTATGCCGTGACCGACCTGACCGACACCGACGTCGAGGAATATTATCACGGCTTTGCCAACCGCGTTCTCTGGCCGGTTTGCCACTATCGGCTCGATCTTGCGGAGTATGGCCGCAAGGAAATGGCCGGCTATTTCCGCGTCAACCGCTTCTTCGCACAGAGGCTGGCGCCGCTGATCGAGCCGGACGACGTCATCTGGGTGCATGATTATCATCTCATTCCGCTGGCGGCGGAACTGCGCCGGATAGGGCTGAAAAACCGAATCGGTTTCTTCCTGCACATCCCCTGGCCATCAGCCGACGTGCTCGTCACGATGCCGGTGCATGAGGAAATCATGCATGGATTGTCGCACTACGACCTTCTCGGCTTCCAGACCGACCATGATCTTCAGAATTTCGCCGGTTATCTCACGCGGGAGGGCATCGGGGACGACCTCGGCGACGGCTTATTTGATTCACACGGACGGACGTTCAAGGCAGCTGCCTACCCAATTGGGATCGAGACCGCGGCTTTCGCTGAACTCGCAGGCAAAGCTTCGGCAAATAACATGGTCCGCAAGGCCCGGCAGAGCGTCGAGGGACGCGACTTGATCATCGGCGTCGACAGGCT
>NZ_JBFUAY010000318.1:0-3899 GCF_056406015.1 Rhizobium sp. P1_E1
GAGTCTCCTTTTGTCCGGGCCACCCTGCTACTTATAGCCAACCATCGTCTGCGCAACCATCTCAGCGTTCCGCGGAGTCGCAGCTTCGAAACCGTACAACTTACCGTACTTTGGACGCAGACTGTCGGTTGCATGTTTCGCAACAGCAGAAAGCCAGGCAGGGAGGAAAGCCGTGTGTGCATTCACGGTCGCAGCGTCTACGCCCACGCCCCATTGCACCTCTCCCAGTGCTTTCGCAACTGCTTCATTTATGTCCTTTAGGAACGACCTGTAAAACTCGACGTCGGCCCTGCTTCCGACATTGCCATGGCCGCCACTCAAGAAAGTCCATCGGAGCTTGGCGACCTCCTCGAGGTTCGCTGCGTAGTAGGCGTAATTCTCAGAGCCCGCAAATGCCCAGAACGGCGGCTGGTCCGGGTTGATCAGGTCGGGAAGATGCAAGACTCCTTCTTGCGGCATCAACCATGCCGCGTGATCGTCGGTGTGGGCTGCACGCTCGAAGCCGTGGAGTTCGACAACAAGCTTCTCGAATTTGAACGAGCCTCTTGGCCATGGAACCACCTCAGTGGGTCTTGGCAAGGAGCTCTTCAGAAAAGACATCTTGTCGGCGGTAGCCTTCGAAGCAATCACGCGGATCTTCGCGGGCATCTCAGTGAACTTTCTGGCATCGCCGATGTGGTCAGCGTGGTCGTGGGAGTACACGATCGCTGTGATCGGAAGCGACGTGACGGAGGCGATGGCCCTTCTCAGCTGTTCACCACGATCTTCGAGTGGATCGAAAAGCAGGACGCCCCGATCTCCGACATAGAACATCGTCCCGTAGTGTTGCCGTTGGAACCAGTACGTTCGCTGAGTCAATCGCTGCAAGATGAACTCGTCCGCAACGTTACGTCCGTATAAACGATCAATTTTTTGACTGGGCTGCAGCGGTTTCGTGGCAGACGCCTCTACGTACTGAGCGCCGATCGAAGAAGGGGCTTCAGGAAGACCTTGGCTCGTAGCGGAAGCCACATGGAAGAGAAGAACACCAGCTGCAGCGCTCTGCAAGGCCGGGAGTAACATGTTGCTGATCATTTGCAGGTTCGGAAAGCAAAATTCGAGCATAGGCACTTGGCCCCCCCACGGGAATACACATCAACGCACACCCGCTGCGCACGAAAGGACAGCTTGGACTGGAACGATCTGCAATATGTGCTCGAGGTGAAGCGCACCGGGTCTGCGGCAGCAGYCGGCCGAAGCCTTGGGGTCTCCCACGCCACGGTATTCAGGCGTATCGAGATCCTGGAAAAGCAGCTTCGCGCGCTGATCTTCCGTAGGTCGCATTCAGGTTTGGTGCCGACAGACCTCTGCATGAGGCTGTGCGAAGTAGGTCCCATCGTCGAGCAAGCGATCGTAGATGCCCAAAGGTTTGCCGACGGTCAAGTAGCCGAACTGACGGGCAAGCTCCGTTTCACCACAACCGATTCCATAGCTCATAACCTTGTGGGTCCATTGCTCGCTTCATTTCGGTCTCAGTTCCCTGCCATTGAGGTGGATGTACTTGTGACCAATAAGCTGATCGATCTCGACCGCCAGGATGCAGATATCGCGCTAAGGCCAAGCAGCCATCCCCCCGAGGCCTGGGTTGGCATGAGGCTCGCACGAATGGGATTCGCCATCTATGCTTCCCATGAGTATTTAGAGGCACATAGCCAGTCTCCTTGGACTGCCCTTCACTGGATCATGCCCGGTGGAGAACTGCTTGCCTCCACCATGGGATCCTGGCTGCAGTCGCAATTGGACGCCCCGACGATCGTGGCCAGTATCGATACGTTCGTCGGTCTTGCAAAGCTGGCCGCTGAGGGTATGGGGGCTGCATTACTTCCGCGCTTCGTCGGCGCCTCTGACTCACGTCTGAAAGAAGTCACTCGAGTTCCAGATGCAGCGTGCGTAGATCTATGGATCCTCACGCACGCGGATTCGCGCGGATCGGCACGCATCAAAGCCTTTATGACGCATGTCGCAGCTGCCCTTAGAGACAATCCGCACTTTCAGCATGAGGCATGAGGCATGAGGCATGAGGACAAGTCTCCTCCTGATCCTGGTCGCTTGTAGCCGTCATGTTCGCCGATGAACAGGCGTTCGCGCAATTCGGAAGCGGCGCACCCTTGTAGTGACCTCGGTTTGTCTCTTTCCACGATTGACGCGCACATCCTTCCTTTCCGCGCAACGCGGACCGGCAAGCGTGTAACAGTTGGCCCGACAGCCGCCGTTTGCAATGTCCGCCCCTTGGCCCGGAGCAGTTGCCCAGCTATTTTCGGAGCTGTCATTGTCCGACGGACCTTTATGTAATCCGATGGACTTTATTAATGGCAATCAGCGTGTTTGCAAAAAGAAGGACTGTCAAAAAACTATGAGAATCTCCACTTTTTTGCAATCCGGTAAAAAATACCATTTGTCTGCTTTTTCGGAAAATACGCAAAAGTAAAGACTGTCAACATGCTCAGGACAACGGTTTGCGTCCTTGTTTGACCCGTTGTCGCATCAATAAAGCCAACGACGCATTTGTTCCAGCGTGAGATTGCTGCCRCACAACACCGTCGCCAGTCGCTCGGACCGAAGCGATGGGTGCTCGATCACCGCCGCGACGCCAACCACACCGGCGGGCTCGACGACCAAGCCGGCACTTTGGAATACCAGCTGCATCGCACGCTCGATGGCAACTTCACTCACCAGTAGCACCTCGTCGACCAGCTCCTTCATATCCTCCAGCGCCTCCGGTACTGGCCGGCGCACCGCGATGCCGTCTGCGATGGTGTTGACCGTGCTCCGCTCAATCAGGCGATGCCCCTTCCACGACACGGCCATCGCATCAGCGCCTTCTGCGCAGACGCCGATGACTCGCACCCCCGGTGCATGAGCTTTGATCCAGCGACCTGCGCCATTGAGCAAAGCGCCGTTCCCCAATGGGAGCAGCAGAGTATCGAACTGGTGCTGTGCCAGGAGCTCGCGGGCAATGGTTCCCGCGCCTTCAGCAATGCTGACTTCCCGACCGTCCTCGACGAACATGGCACCGGAAGAAGCACAGAAGCGCCAAGCCTCTTCCTTGGCGGTATCGAAGTCCTCACTGTGAAGGCGAACCTCCGTCCCCATCGCACGCATGCGCTCTACCTTGAATGGATTGGCGGTCGTCGCGCTGTACACGACCAGCGGCCATCCACGAGCCCGGCATACGTAGGCCATCGCTTGTCCCCAGTTCCCGGCCGTGGCACAGACAAGCATTCGCCCAGCGAGATTCGCCGCGTTCTCATGCATGAAAAAATCGGCGCCGCGTCCCTTGAAAGAACGTAGAGGGTTCAGCGTTTCCACCTTCAGGAGCAAGGATGCGCCGAGCGACTGACTCAGCGGCTCGCATTCAAACTGCGGGCTATCACGAAATACGGGGTCGATCAGCGTGGCGGCACGCTCGATGTTAAGCGTGGAAAGTCGATGGGAGTTGTTGATAATAAGCATGCCGAAAGTATGCGTACCCGGCCGGTGTGCCCAGCCGCGATTTAGCCGCTCGTTTTGACGCTTTGCCGCATTCAATCCTTCGTTCCTGCAGACATCCGCCGCCATGACCCTCGACGCGTTCGACCGCCAGATTCTCGAAATTTACCAACGCGACACCCGCTTGCCTGCCGAGCAAATTGGGACGCAGGTCGGCCTTTCTGCTGCTGCCGTGCAACGCCGCCTTAAGAGATTGCGGGAAACCGGCGTTATCCTGGCCGAGACGGCCGAGCTCGACTGCGAAAAACTCGGGTTAGGCATTACCGCCATCGTGCAGGTCGATCTCGTCGACGAATCCGCGCGCGCCACGTTGGCTTTTCGTAAAAAGGTGGACACGCGCAGTGAAGTTCAACAGTGCTACGGCGTTGCGG
>NZ_JBFUAY010000319.1:0-3897 GCF_056406015.1 Rhizobium sp. P1_E1
ACCTCCGAATGAACGCGCCGCATCTTGCGGCGCCTAACGTTTGAATTAAGCGGCGCGCCGGGGGCACGTGCGCATAAAGGAAGGGTTAAGCAACATTGCGCACTGAATGAATGATCTTGTACCCGAGGGTGCGAGCGGCAGGCGTATCAAAGTAAGCAGAAATCTGAACATGCCCAATGGGTGCGATGACGTAACCGGAAATTGATTTATAGGAAGACTTTTCCCGGGAGTAATCTTCTTCCGGCAATTCGTATGTCAGCCGGATAAGCTTCCCGGTGCGTTCGATCTGTTGCTCGCCTCGAAGATCGCTGGCTGTTTCCAGAATTGAAGCTAGCCGCTGCTCTTCGGGTGTGCCTTTGTCGTTCCCCCAAATGGTGACCCAGAAGGTGAGTGTTGCCCTCCACAGAACAAGGCTTCCATCTTCTATTCGTCGATTGAACCTTTCAGGAAGAGCGACCGCCCATTCATCGGTCATTTGATAGGTTCCCGTGACGACTGGATAGTCTGGATGCAGGCTCATGGCGGCTTCTGATGTTGTCTAACGTCGAAAATGATCGGACCACGACGTTTGCGGCGAGACCGCCTTCTGCGGTTGTGGGTCCATGTCGATTAACCAGTTAAGTGGCATGGCCTCAAGTGTCGACAGAGACATGTGTCAATTTACCTTCTTCGAAGTAGCAGGTGTATAGAAATTTCGAGTTGTTAGTAAGACACTCGAGGGCAATGTCCCACTCAGCGTTTGGATCCCCGTCCAATGGCACGCCTACGCCGGCAAGAGTGAATGCCAGGCGCCAATCGGACGGAAGGTTTTCGCCGTAGATTTCCTTATGGCGTTCCCCGAGCTCTGACAACACGGGCCCAACGACGTTATCAAGATCGGATGTGACGCGCCGAAAGAAGTCGACCTGTAATTGGGTGGGCTCCGCTGCGTCGCGCGTATCGATCGAAATCGAAATGCCATCCTCACCCTCATACACCTCATGCACCCAGTAAGGACCTTTGGCTCCACTTTCCAATGTGAGAGTGCCAAACACTGGGTGCCCGAGCGACACAGCGGGCGACCGGCGAAAGAGGTTAGATAGGAAACCCATTGTTCGTGCCATTTAACGTCGGAGCTGACCGGCCCGCAACACATGCGGCGAAGCCGCCTCCTGCTGTTGTGGGTCCGTGTAGATTGACATGTTAGAACTCATTTCCGGCGCTCCTTCATGAACTTTTCAATGGAGCCAGGCGAGCGCTTTGTACCCGAAAGCCACTCAACCCGCCACTCAGTTATTCGCTCTTCTTCAATGACTTCAAACACCCCGGGCCTGGGCTCATTGATGTGTTTCAACTGCCGAACGAGCACCAACGGTTGTTCTGCGCCTTTAGCTCCTCGTGAATACTCCAGAGCGCGCTCGTATTGTGCAAAGGCTCGATAGTAGACGTCGTTCCCATTCAGTCTTCTTGCGCCATCGTGTGGATGCAACCAGACCCGATACTCAAGAACGTTATCGTAAAAGTAGCCTGCACCGGACTTGGTTTGCGCTGGATACCGTCCGACTTTTGAAGGATCGCTTGCAACAGGGTAGGCGCTGCTGCCCGCCACCGTTCTGTCTGCACCGCCGACGTCCAAGCCGGCTGCGGCCACTGCGCAGAAGCATCCAAGAAGCAGGGTTGCGAGAAAACGCACCATGAGTTCTAACGTCGAAAATGACCGGCGACACATAGGCAGGCGAAGCCTGCCGCGATGACGTCCGTGTTGATTGACCTGTTAGGCATCACGGCCCCAGACCTTTTCCGCCAACAGTGCAAAGTTTGGAAAAGCCACGCGGTCCAACGGAGAAGATGCTGCGCCGCCACAGCCCGTTGCCGGAACGGAACGAGCTCGCCATCACGTAGTACTTGTTCTTGTATTGCGCCAAGAGAATGCGCTGATCCCCAACAAAAACGGTTTTCCCCATCGCGGATAAGGTGAGAGTGACGCTCGAATCGTCAGGCGGTATCAAACTCGCAGAGCCAGTACGAAACCAAACGAGCTTGTCAGCCTGGCCATCGCCATCCAAATCCACCTCGACAACGACGTTTCCGTCGCCGTCCTCCTGTACCTCAACTGCGAAATCGCTGAGCCCACCCTTCGACTTCAATAGGTTACAGACTTCCCGGGCTGCCTGGGCGGACGAGACGGACGCGGCAAGAAGGAGGGCAATCCCTACGGTAGTGCGGAGCAGCAGCATATCTTGGTGACGCCTAACGTTTGACTTAAGCGGACCGCCGTAGGCGGGTCCGCTTGAAGGAAGGGTTGGGCGTCAGGCTGCTCATCGCAGTGCCGAAGTATCGCTGAGCAACTGCTCCGCCGGAAACCTCGTGATCTCGTGCCTGGCGCGACGAGGTGCTATTTCAACCCGCGTTGTGATTTCGCCATCGGCGTAGAAGCAGCCAACGCCTGATTCAAAGTCTGTGCGGGGGTAGATGACAATCTTTCCCAGGCGAACTTCTGCCCAAGCGGAAATCCAGGCGCCACACCGTCTTTGAATGTTCGTGTTTCCGGGGATCGGACCGAGTTCGATCGAGTAGACGCCGTCACTCAACTTGCAAGTCGCCCGTACCGTCGTCGTTGACGCAATGCTGTCTTCATCTCGCATCTGAACGAGCGTCCATGGATCCCACTGATAGTTTGTCTTGGCCTCTAGCATCGTCTGGCCCGCGCCGTTGGCGGCTGCAGCGTAGGTCAGTACCAACCGATTGGATTGCTTGTCGCACTGATAGCCGACCAACTTGAAGAAGGCATCAGCGTGCGCTGAGGCCGCCAAGAGACAAAGCAAAAGCGCGGTGATGACTTTCATGACGCCCAACGTCGAAGGCAACCGGACCGCCACACTGGCGGCGAGGCCGCCTCCTGCAGTTGCGGGTCCGTGTTGGCCGACTTGTTAAAGCGAATCGCCATGGGGTAGTCTAGATAGCAGCCAGAAAAAATACCCACCAAATGCTCCCGAGCCTAGGTAATTGAGAGTGTCAAATTCACCGACGTGTTGCCAGCGGTCTGAGTCGAAAGGGCCGGCAAGAAGGTACCACATAGGCAATGCGCATACCAACCCACCAAGAACGTACTGCCAATGTCGGCTAAAGCCAAAACGCCGGAACAGCAGCCATAACGGCAGGCCTGCGAATATCGCGACGGGGATTGCAAAGAGCGACCCAACAAACCACGTAAGAGGGCTGCACCAAGTGCCTGTTCCCAATGCAAGGCCGACCCCGCAGCTGCTAAGTATTGCAGCCGCTACGCCAACAATAGCAGAAATGCTTGCGAGCTTCAAACCGAGAAGTAGCGTACTCATGCGCTTTAACGTTGGAGCTGACCGGACCGCAACACTCGCGGCAAAGCCGCCTCCTGCAGTTGCGGGTCCGTGTCGAGCGACATGTTAGACGGCATGCGCGCCTTGCAGACCAGCCACGTGCCGCAGTTCTCCGACAACCGGATGACTCCCCCAAGTGAAAAAGCGCACCTTCGGCATGAAAGTAATTTTCCGACCAAACTCCGTGGGAACACGAAAGTGAATAGTGACTGGATGGATGTTGATCCAACGATTTTCCGTGACTGACGCGATGGAAGTCAATGGCACCTTGATTTCACGACGATAGTTCGACACGTATAGACAACTCCCGTCAAGTCGAACTTTCTTTAGTCCTGCACATCCCCACAAGATGAACGCGGACCCGGCCACCCAGATGCACAGAAACTGCCACTTCATCGCCCACGGCGGAGGTTCGCCGCCCACGCCATGCATCGCGCCGGTCCACAAAAGGAGAGTGCCGAAGCCAAACCCTGCGATCCAAACCACGGGAAAAATGATCTTCATCAGAACCGTTTGCGCGGATGACAGTGTGCGTGCCAGCGTAGTCATTTCTGCCTTCTAA
>NZ_JBFUAY010000320.1:0-3897 GCF_056406015.1 Rhizobium sp. P1_E1
GCTTCGGCCAAGGATGCAGCACTCACGCGCGCCATGAATTCCGCAGTGCTTTATCATGCGAGTTTCGCCCAGGCGCTCGCTCAGCGGGTCGCAATCAAACTGGCCAATCACGACCTCGACCATGACGAGTTGCTGGCGGTGATTGCCCAGGCATTCGTCGGCAACCGCAATATTGTCGCCGATGCCGCCGCTGACCTGACCGCGATCAAGGAACGCGATCCATCGAACACGGAAATCCTGACGCCATTCCTGTATTTCAAAGGCTTTGTAGCTCTGCAGGGACAACGGGTCGCCCACTGGCTTTGGCATCATGACCGCCTCCATTTGGCGCGCCACATCCAGAGCCGAATTTCTGAAGTTTTCGGTGTGGACATTCACCCCGCCGCAAAGATGGGGAAGAGCATCATGCTCGATCACGGGAGCGGCCTGGTCATCGGCGAGACTGCGGTCGTCGAAGACGACGTCTCCATACTCCAGAATGTTACATTGGGAGGGACAGGCAAGGAAACCGGCGACCGGCACCCCAAGGTACGACGCGGCGCTCTTATCGGAGCGGGTGCCAAGATTCTCGGCAACATCGAAATTGGCGTTGGCGCCAAGGTGGGTGCAGGCAGCGTGGTCATAAATGCCGTTACAGCCTATACATCGGTCGCCGGCATTCCGGCGAGGCAGGTGGGCAAGCGCCACTTCAACCTCCCCGGAATCACGATGGACCAGACCTTGTCTGAACCGGAGTATACGATCTAAGGGCGAAGGGCGCAGTGCGTATCTCACTTGCTCCTGGGCGTCTCCATTTGCAACGCTGATGCTGCCCGATGGCAGTCAGCCATACACTTGTCGCAATGTAATATAAAGCCAGTGCTTATTTTTCGGCCATTATGGTCGACGCAGCCTTCTCGGGGCTCGGATCGAAACCCAGAGTGAATTCGACCACCTTCGCTCCTCTAGCGATGATTTGCGGAAATCTTGCGAAGATGATCTCTTATCATCGCGCGAAACTCGCCAAATGTTCGAAACCCGATGTGCTGTGCAAGTCGGTGAACCGTGGTTTGAGAAACCTTACAATTGCGCGCAATCGCAGCGGCACTTTCGAATGCAATCATTTCCGGCTGCGCTAAGATCTGTTTAGCGACTTGTTCCAGACGATCGGGGAAGACGATCTGGCGCTTGGCGATCTGGTACTTCAGTTCCTCCAATGTTGTTGGAGGACAATGAATCCTGTCCTGCATCATGGCACTTCACCTCGCAAAGCCGCCCTACGGCAATGTACTGGCGACCCGGAAGCCTATTAAAAGGAAGCGTCACCTCCGGTAGCGGTGCGGCAATGTGACGACATTTCCGCATCGCATCGAAGCTTGTTATTCGACCTCAACTGGCCTGCCCTTCTGCCAGCTGACGGTAGCGGCCTCCGCCAGTTTCTGAGCCTGGAGTCCATCAAGCCCACCGGGCTTCGGCGAGCGGTCGCCGCTGTCGATCGCGTCGATGAAGGCATTGATCTCGTTGGCATAGGCCTGGGCGTAGCGTTCAAGGAAGAAATATTGGACGGGATCGCCGCTTACGCCGTTCGCATTGGAAAGCTCGACGCTCGTTGCTTGAATATTCCTCGCCGCAAGCATGCCGGCGGACCCATGGACTTCGACGCGCTGGTCGTAGCCGTAAGTCGCCCGGCGTGAATTGGTGATAACGGCAATGCGCCCGGAAGCCGTCTGCATCTGCACGGCGGCAGTGTCCACATCGCCCTCGGCGCCGATCGCCTTGTCGACGAGCGACGATCCAAGTGCATTCACGACGACGAATTCCTCCCCGATGAGGAAGCGGGCCATGTCAAAGTCATGGATCATCATGTCGCGGAACAGACCGCCGGAGGATTTAACGTAATCCGCCGGCGGCGGTGTGGGATCTCGGCTGGTGATCGTCACAATCTCGATTTCGCCGACATCGCCCCGGCGCAGGCGCGCYTCCACACTGGCGAAGTTCGGGTCAAACCGGCGATTGAAGCCGATCATCAAGGTCGACTTGTTCTTCTCGACGACGTCGAGGCAGGCATTGATGCGCTCGACCGACAGGGACACCGGCTTTTCGCAGAGGATTGCCTTACCGGCCCTCGCGGCCGCCTCGATGAGATCGGCGTGGCTGGGTGTCGGCGTCGCGATCAGGATCGCGTCGACGTTTGAGGACTTGATGACATCTTCCGCATCGGCAACCTCGGCGCCCGTCTGCGCGGCCAGCGCCTCAGCCGATGCTCTGAAGGCATCCGCCACGTAGACGAGCTTGGCCTTGGGGTTCGCCGCAATGGTCGCGGCGTGCACCTTGCCTATCCGGCCGGCACCAATCACTCCAAATCTGATCATTGATATTTCTCCGTTTTGACTATCGAAATCTTCAAACCGTGAAGGCGTCGCGGAAACGGGCAAGCGCCGTCTCATCATCGCCGGAGGCCCAGGCCTCCATGCCGATCGTGCCGCGATAACCCATATCCTTGAGCGCACGAGCAATTGCCTTGTAGTTGATCTCTCCGGTGCCCGGCTCCATGCGGCCGGGAACATCCGCCACCTGTATTTCACCGATATAAGGTAGCGCGCGCCGGCAAAGCTCGATCAGGTTTCCTTCGCCGATCTGGGCGTGATAGAGGTCGAGATTGAGCTTCAACGCCGGTCGGTTAACCGACGAAACGAGCGCAAGCGTATCTTCAGCCTTGGCAAACGGTGTCTTGGGGTGATCGACTGCTTCATTGAGGTTTTCGAGCACGAAGGTGACGCCCTCTTTCTCGCCGAGGTCGGCGATGCGGCTAAGCGTGTCGTGCGCCTTGAGCCACATGGCGCCCGTCACCTTCTCGGCCTTGACCACCGGCAGGCCCTGTTCGTCGAGACCGGTGCCGTGTAAGTTGAGGCGGGGGCAATTCAGCTCCCTGGCGATCCGGATCGATTGCTTCGCGGTTCGCAGCAATTCGTCCGCACCATCGTCATCCGCTAGCGTGCCGGTTACATAGCCCGTCATCGACGAGAAGACCGCTCCTGATCTTGCGAGGGCGGCGATGTCATGCTTCGTCCAATCCCAGATCTCGACGTGAAAGCCAAGTTCAGTGATACGCTTCAGCCTGTCGACGACAGGAAGCGACTTGAAGACCATCTCGGCGCAGACCGCGAGCGTGAAGGGGGATGAGGCATTCGACGAACCGTCGTTCATGACCGTATTCCATGATTAATGATTGAGTGAAAAGCGACGACGAGTTTGAAAACCAATCGAACGCCGCCTCGGAAGCAAGCCGGCTAGATCGTACCGCCGAGCTCTTCGGACAATTGCTGCAGCTCCTTGCCGCCGGCCATGAGGTTCTGCAGCGCATCCATCGCGATATCCGCCTTGGCATAGGTGCCAAGCGTCTGGCCCCGATTGAGGATGGTGAAGCGGTCCGCCACCGCATAGGCATGGCGGACATTATGGGTGATGAAAATGACGCCCAATCCGCTCTGTCGAACTTGGTGGATGTATTTCAGCACCATCGAGGTTTGCGCCACGCCGAGCGCCGAAGTCGGCTCATCGAGAATGAGGATCTTAGCGCCGAAGTAGACCGCACGCGCAATCGCAACGCATTGGCGTTCGCCGCCAGACAGAGTGCCCACTGCCTGATTGGGATCGCGGATATCGATGCCGATCTTACGCATCTCTTCCCGCGTTACATCGTTGCAATGCGTAAGGTCGAGGTGACGGAAAGGGAAGAAGCCCTTGCGAGGCTCCCGCCCCATGAAGAAATTACGGGTGATCGACATCAGCGGGATCATGGCAAGGTCCTGATACACGGTCGCAATCCCTGCATCGAGCGCATCGCGCGGACTGCGGAAATTGACCGGCTTTCCTTCGACCAGGAAGGCACCGCCACTTGGGCGGACGACACCGGAC
>NZ_JBFUAY010000321.1:0-3881 GCF_056406015.1 Rhizobium sp. P1_E1
ACATCGCTCATCCCCGGTTGGCGATGGTGCATCCTGCGGGCAACCAGACCATCCAACGAATCTGCCAGGTGGCTCCAGAGAACGCATATCAGGGCGAGGTTGTATTTGCCCATCACTGCCATCGCGCATGCGGACATTGCTAAAAGAGCTCCGACGAACGTTATCGCGTTCGGCGGATCCAGGAGAATTCCCATTATGGGTTGGCGGCGTTCTTGTTCCATCGACGATACGTTGGTCATGATTGTTCCTCGTAGCCTTGTTGGCGAAGATCGGTGCTCGTGCATTGTCGAGTCCCAACTGGAACAAACGATGCTCCTCTGCCGCTTATGCAACTAAGCCGAGCAAGCTGCTTAAATTGCAATCCCTTACCACCAATTACCCGACCATCAATCGTCATTATGCTCTCCTCACCAACAATCTTAAACGGATGTTTGGCCAGACCTGAAAAATTCGGAGGACAGGTTTAACCGCAGCAATTCGCGTTGGATGTGCTCGACAGATTTATCTTCTTTCTCCAATCGCGGATCCAAGAACATGCCAACCATCCTCCCGCTGTGCGCAACTTGAAGGCCGAAGGCGTTCGTGGATTGGGACAGTTCCAAGAGCGAATCGAAGTGCGGCTGTGGCAGGTACCGCTGATTAATGACAGCGCTTCGCGTGGCCATTTCCCCCAATTCACCAAGGCTCCCGTTTTCTAGCGCTCGCCGTAGTAGCTTCCGCAGGTCTCCGAACTCCCTGATCTCGTCCCCTGTATATCTGGTCGGCGGATGGGCTAATGTGTCAACGGGGTGGTTAGGAGCTACGTTCACACTGATCAGCGAGAACTCGGGTATTCTGCTTTCGAAGCGCTCGAGCACAGTGCCCTCTCGCGGACAGATGAGCCTGGGATTTCCAGTAAACATGGTGCCGTCACTGGCCACCTCGGCTCGAACAGCTAGGCGAAAGATCGTGCTAGCCTCTAGCTGCAGTCCAAACAGTCGAGCCGTTGCGCGGATGGTCGCAACAACGTCCGTTGTTGATGAGCCTAAGCCGAATCCTTCTGGAATATTCGAATTCACGGTGACCTTGATTCCCCTGCCAGTATACCCGATCCCACCTAGAAGGAGCCTCGCCGCCGCTCCCGATTTTGTTTTGTGCTTAGGGCGGACGAGGACTTCGATGCCATCAATCGGCTCAGCGACGGCAATCGAGTACCGAGGTGGGAAGGGAAGCGTCACTAGGCCTCGGTGCAGCCGACTATCTTCGCCTCGGAAAACGCCTTGGAGGATTTCGCCGTGGTGGCCAATTGCAAAGCCGCTCGCGTACATGATAAACCTCTTATGATGATCGTAGCCAGTTGTTGCCGGCAGCCGCGACCCAGGATTCTGCTTCTTCGAGGTCTTCTGGGGTGTCGATCTCGAACGCGGTGACGTCGAAGCTCTCTGTCTCGATAATCCCTAGCCGGTATTTCGAACCGAGCGAGCGAGCGAGGATATCCTCATAGTAGAGTGCCGTTTCGCCTCCCGAAATCGCGTCCCTCATGTTTCGATAGAAATCGAGTACAAACTCGTTCGAGCGAAGGAGGTATAGGCTGATCGTCTTGCGATCGCTTGGAAGGGTTTCGTCGCAGTTGCGCGTGACAACTATGTACCACTCCCCATCCATCCCCCGCCGCAAGACAGTCCCCGTTTCTTTAGGTCGAAGTGGGCGGGTAGGAACCGTTATGTCAGCACCGTCCGGCTGCAACCAGTGGGCGGGAAAGTCGGAAAGGAGAACATCGCAATCCGATAGGATAACGGCTCTTCCAGGGACAAGCGCCAGGCCCAAGGACGTAATGTTGTTCTCAGATCGGTATCGAGGGTTTTCGACGATATCGATGTTCATCGCTCCCGAGGTGCTGCGAACGTGCGCGATCAACTTATCGCCGAGAAAGCCGACCACGACTGTTGCGTTCGAGACACCGGCCCGCTGCATTTGACTGAGGAGGCGTGACACCAATGGCTCGCCGGCGACTTCGATAAGCGCCTTCGGACGATTGGCGGTTAGATGACCGAGACGTCTTCCCATTCCAGCGGCGAGGATGATTGCTTCCGATATATTATGACCCGTTCGGGAAGAGCTATTCAGCTTAGCTCGGTGGCGACCCACCTGCCCATACTCGCCAGGTGTTGTCGCCGATCCATCATTGTTGTAAGCCATTGTCCACCTCCATACACTGATCTCCTCCACCCCGCTTAGGCTCGAGCTGCCATCTGTGGCGATGAAGAATCCGCTAATCACCTAGGCAAACCTCATGCCAAAATGGCAAAGTGCTTTGAAACAAGACCAGATAGACCCGGATGTACGACATTGTCAGAACTCTCGTAACTAGTGTGTTGGTTTCCACGCAGAAGTGAGCCGGTTAGGCGCATAATTTCCATTGAGAATTGAGCCATGTGAACCTTCCCCCAACGCGGTGAGCGGCGGGGGCAACGGAGTGATCCACATGGGACTTTTGAACATCATCCGCCGGATGGCGCTGCGCGAGAAGCAATCGATCCGAGAGATCAGCCGGCGCACTGGGCTGTCACGCAACACGATCGCGAAGTATTTGAGTGCCGGTACGATCGAGCCGACGTTCACGGTACCGGAACGACCGAGCAAGCTTGATCCTTTTGCCGACAAACTTGCTGGCTGGCTAAAGACCGAGGCCGGGAGGTCACGCAAGCAGCGCCGAACGCTGAAGCAGCTTCATGCTGATCTGATGGCTCTCGGCTTTACCGGATCCTATGGTCGGGTCGCCGCGTTCGCCCGTGACTGGCGGACTGAGCAGCAGACGGCGGGCCGCGGCATATTCGTTCCTCTGTCTTTCCGCCCAGGCGAAGCATTCCAATTCGATTGGAGTGAAGATTATGCCGTGATAGGCGGCGAGCGCACGAAGCTGCAGGTTGCCCACATCAAACTATCACACAGCCGGGCGTTTCTGATCAGGGCCTACCTGCTGCAGACGCACGAGATGCTCTTCGACGCTCACTGGCACGGGTTCCGCGTGTTCGGCGGCGTGCCTGGTCGCGGCATTTACGACAACATGAAGACCGCGGTCGATCGTGTCGGCCGTGGCAAGGAACGGCAGGTCAATATCCGTTTCCTCGCGATGACGAACCACTACGTCTTTGCCCCTGAGTTTTGCAATCCCGCCGCGGGTTGGGAAAAGGGTCAGGTCGAGAAGAACGGTCAAGATGCCCGACCACGGTTGTGGCAACAGATGCCGGACTTTCCAGATCTGGCGCAACGAAAGTCGAAGCCGGCGGTCGTCACGACTAACTTTGACACGTTTTTCGAAAGATCGCTGATGCAGTCATATTCGCCGGAGTTTGCGACCGCCGAGAGTGCCGCGGGACAGGATATTCCTGCGCCTGGAAGCAGCAGGTTCCATGGCATCGTCCATCTCCATGGAAGGCTCTCTGATCCTCAGCTGGGCCTTTCTCAAACCGAGTTGGTGCTGACAAGCGCCCAATATGGCGAAGCCTATCTTCGCGCAGGGGCCCAAACTCAAAGCACGACATTTTGACAATCAGAAGACTGAAGCGAAGATTGGCGTCCGTGTTCTTAACCGGATGACAGAGCTTGGCCGGCCCTAGTTCGAGCGCGTTGCATGAAAATGCAGTGGATAGGGGTAGCCTCTGTGACCTTGCCCCGTTGAAATAATCCATTTTGAAGTAAGCTCTGGCCCATTGAGAGGACCAGGGAATGAAGCGCAATCGTTTCACAGACGAACAGATCATCGGCATTCTGAAGGAGCACGAGGCTGGCGCGCCGGTCTCGGAGCTTTGCCGCAAGCACGGCGTCAGCGATGCCAGCATCTATAAATGGAAAGCCAAGTTCGGCGGCATGGACGTATCCGAAGCCAAGCGGCTGAAGAC
>NZ_JBFUAY010000322.1:0-3864 GCF_056406015.1 Rhizobium sp. P1_E1
AACAAAATGCGGCAACAGGAACCACCTGTCCCAACTATCGGTGTGGTTCCCTCGCAAAGGGGGCATACGGACTAAACCTTGAATATACTCTGTCGAGATCTCATCTTTCGGGAGAGCATTCCTAATCGCTTTCAAGCGAGGCACACTGCAACAGCCGGTACTGATTCCGTTCTGCGTGCGACCGATGCAAATCGCTTCTCGAACTCTACGAGGTAAGTGTTGACGCAGTTCTTCGAAACAACTCAAGGCATCATGCTAGTCGGAGCGATGATTGGGGCTGGCTGTTTCGCCGCCGGCACGATCATACCGAGCGTGCTGCGGTGGACGGCTGCCGAACGCGGTCGGAACCCAAAAGCCAAAGCGCGCAGCGCGGCAATGCTGACAGCTCTGGCATTAGACGATTTTGTCGGCGCCGCATACGCTGCCGTTCACGATACGCCTGAATTCAACCCAGTCAACGAAGGCGAGTTCGTCTTCCACACAGCGGATCCGGTTCTTGTCCTCCCACGGGCTGAAGACTTGAGCCTCCTCGGCGACGAGCTCTTCCACGAAGCTTTATGGTTATCGAACCGGGTGACGAACCTTGGGAACGCGTTGGATAACCTTGATCTCTCCGGCCCAGGCTTCGACAGCTTTTTCGAGCGGCGCCAGGAGGGCTATGCGGTGATCGCGGCGAAGGCGATGGACCTCATCGAGCGACTGCTTGCCGATTTTGATCTCAGTCTTCCGGAAAAACCTGACTACTACAGGCAACGCGATGGATTTGCCTCGGTCGTACAAGCTGCTGGCGAACGCAGCAACGGCATCAAGAAGACGGCAGCGAGGGTTCCGACCCCTGGTTCCAATGTCACTCATCTCTTCCCGAAGACAGGTGAAGAGGGCGAGTAGCGTCCCGTCCGGGCGCAAGGCGCCCAGCGGACGACGGGACCGTTGACCATCACGAAGTCCTATGTCGCATCTCTCCCGATCTGGCGGCTTGACGGTGTCGTTCGGATCATCGACACTCGGTAGTCAGAGGTTAATGGACCTGATGCTTGAGAGTAGCAGCCGCAAGCCCGGCTGCGCCGCTTCCCGCAACGCGGTCTCCAAGGGGAACCACCGTGTCTTTCGGACACCCTTCTCCGGAAACTTGTCCGCGATCATCGAGACCTTAAGAAGATGGACGGCCACGTGGTATTGGTTGGGACTCGTGTCCTTCCGATAAGAAAACGTACCGAACACGGTTTTGTCGACGACGCCTGAGACCCCGGCCTCCTCGAACGCCTCTCTCAGCGCCGCGGCGCTGCTGACCTCACCACCTTCGACGTGCCCCTTCGGAATGCCCCATCGACCGTTCCGTCGGCTGCCTACAAAAAGGATTTCAACTCCACCGTTTTCGTTCCGACGGTAGCAGAGAGCACCAGCCTGCGCGATATCGCGACCAGACACCGTTTTCGTAAGTTCTGTCTGGGCGCTTTCGTTGAGCATCGTCCGCCTCCGGTTTCGAAGCCCGCGCAAGCTAGCTGGACAAAGTTGAAGAGTCCAGTTTGCTTCATCACGTCGTGACGCGACCGAACTATGACAGGGCCTCCAGCGTTGATGAGCATCCAATCAGAATGGAGCCTGCCTTGCCATCAGAAATCGAAATCAAGCTCGACCTCTCTAGCGAAGCCCTTGAGAGCCTTTTGGGTTCCGATCTTCTCGGACAGCCCGACGAGGCGCTGCAGCAGTCTTCGACCTACTTCGAGACGGACGATCGTCGGCTGTCGGAGAAGGGGTTCTCTCTGCGTGTCCGCTCTACCGGCGCGTCCCACGTCCAGACTGTGAAGGCATCCGGGCCGGCGAAATCACTGTTTGTTCGTTCAGAATGGGAGACGTCCATTGAAGGCAATGAACCCGTCCTCGACCATACGAGCCCTCTCATAAGCGAGTTCGGACCGGAACTTGAGGTGGAAGCCGCTTTCACCGTGTTCATTGAGCGTCGCGTCTGGAACATCGAGTTGAACGGCTCTCGGCTGGAGGTGGTCGTTGATCGGGGAGACGTAGTGTCTGGCAACAGGCGCTCGCCTGTTCAGGAAATCGAGGTTGAACTGAAGGACGGCGATCCGAAGGACCTATTCATCTTCATTCGCAAGATCGACGCGATCGCGCCGTTCCGATTCGGCATTCAGTCCAAGTCAGATCGGGGCCTCGCGCTTCTGGACAGGCAGCAATTCATGTTCAAGGCAGAGCGCCTCGATCTCGAACGAAACATCAAGGCGTCTAGCGCCTTTCGAGAGATCGCCGCGTCCTGCTTTCGGCAGTTCCGTCTCAACGAAGAAATCCTTCTCCAGCGACGAAATTCGGAAGCCCTTCATCAAGCGCGGGTAGCTCTGCGGCGTCTCCGCTCTGCGTTCTCTCTGTTCAGGCCGCTCCTGATGGGCGACGAGCCGAAAAGGATCCAAGAGGAGCTTCGCTGGCTCGCCGGCGTCCTCGGCGAAGCACGTAATCTCGACGTCCTGCTTATGAAAGCGAAGGACTCCGATCTTCGGGCCAAGCTCAAGGATGCCCGCAACAAGGCATACGGCGACGCTGTCGAGGCTCTGGGGTCGGCGCGAGCGCGCGCGCTCATTATCGATTTCAACGAGTGGCTTCAATGTGACCTCGATCGCACTGGCGGCAGCGCAACTTCCGAGGACACATCGGCCTCGGAGTTTGCCGCGAGGGCCATCGAGAAGATGCGTAAGAAGCTGAAAAAGCATGGCAGTGCGTTGGCTGAGACCGACGACGAGCATCGTCACCAGGTTCGCAAGGACGCTAAAAAGCTTCGCTACGCGGCCGAGTTCTTCGGATCGCTGTTCGACGACAAGCGCGGCACGCGCCGGCACCGGAAATTCATCGCAGCGATGGAGGAGCTGCAGGACTATCTTGGAGCACTGAACGATCTGGCAACCGGACCGAAGGTGCTCGCGCAGCATGGACTGGCCAACCACCCTGCTCGAGATTCTGTCGTTTCTCACGATGACAAGAATGCGTTGATCCGCATGGCGCAGTCCTCAGTAGATGAGGTCATCGACACGAAGCGCTTCTGGCGCTGACATGAGGACGCCATGAACCTCAAGCGAAGGAACCTCAGCCTATCCGGCACGGTCGAGAACGTCGATGAACATGAGCAGACACGATGAATGACATTGACGTCTATCCGAAGCCGATCCAGCAATATGGTGCATTGTGTTTCCGAAACACACCCAAGGGGCCAATGGTGCTTCTTATCACGACGCGGGAGACGAGACGTTGGATGATCCCGAAGGGCTGGCCGATATCAGGTCTTAAGCCGCGCAAGGTGGCGGAACGTGAAGCCTGGGAGGAAGCTGGCGTGATCGGAAGGGCGAAGAAGAAGCCCTTCGGCGAGTTCTTCTATGACAAACTTATGCAGGACGGAAGTGGAGCGCGACCAGTCGTTGCCGTCTTCCTACTGGAGGTCCGCCGTAACCGAAAGCGCTTTCCAGAGATGGCCGAGCGAGACTCCGTGTGGCTGACGCCAATGGAGGCCGCCCGCCGCGTAGACGAACCGGAGCTTGAGCGCCTACTGCTCAAGTTTGGACGGATGTTCAAGCGTGCGGGACGACTCCTCTAGCTCGATCGGTCGCGGACATATTATCGATGTGGGGAATTCCCGTTCCGCCTTTCGTCAGCGACGAGTTCCTCTTGGAATGTGAACTCGCCTCTACTTCTCCAGGTTAGCTTCGACCTTCTTGCGGCTGTTGCCGACTTTTTTGACAGTCTCCCTGACCTTCGACTTCGAGACCCGTTCTTTTTCCGCCTCATACTGGACCTCGTGATCCTGTCCTCCCGCCACACGGGCTCGATCTTGCGCGCGGCCTCGGTTGGTGTTTGCCGTTGGGA
>NZ_JBFUAY010000323.1:0-3861 GCF_056406015.1 Rhizobium sp. P1_E1
GGGTATATGGAGATCTACAGGAGTTCAGAATGACCAAACGCCATAACGACCCACCCCCCCTGCACGACCAACTGTGCTACGCGATTTACACTGCCGGAATTGCAATCCAGCGCGCCTACAAACCTCTTCTCGACGAGTTGGGCCTGACGTACCCGCAGTACCTCGTGCTCAATGTGTTGTGGAGCGAAGATGGGCAGACGGTCGGTGCCATTGCCAACGCCCTTGCCCTGGAATCCAGCACGCTGACGCCGCTATTGAAGCGCCTTGAGACATCCGGGTTGCTGCACAGGACCAGAAACCTGAACAACGAGCGCCAGGTGTTGATTGCGTTGACCGACGAAGGCCGGGCATTGCAGCACAAGGCTGGTTGTCTCAGCGACACCTTGCTTGCTGCCTCGACCCAGACGCCACAGGAATTGGGCGCTCTGAACCGCGACGTCCGTCATCTCCGCAACGCGATCTATTCCCAGATCGGCGGGTGGGATGCGCCGACCTGAGTTGCCGTGCATGTCGGCGCCTAGGCTGTTGGCACTGTCCCTCCATCGATCGTATATTCAGTACCAGTGATCGACGCAGCGCGGTCGGAGGCGAGGAAGGCAATCAGGTTTGCGACCTCGTCCGGTTTTGCCGGACGACCGAGCGGAATGCCGCCCAGCCCATCCATAATGATCTTTTTGCCGCCCTCAAGGTCAGTTCCCGCCTGCTTCGCCAGACGCTCGGCAAGACGGACCGAGGCTTCCGTTTCGATCCAGCCAGGCGACACCCGAACGACCCGGACACCTTTTGGCGACACTTCCTTCGACATCGCCTTGCTGTATGTGGAAAGTGCTGCCTTGGCTGCAGCATAGGCAGTCGTCGATTCCGGAAGCGGCAGGACCCTCTGGATGGATGTAACGTGCACGACCACACCGTTTCCTCGGGTGACCATGTCCGGAACGAGCAGCCGATCCAGTCGGACAGCCGGAAACAGATTGAGCGACAGCTCCTTATGCCAGTCGTCGTCCGACAGTGCAGAAAATCCACCTCCGGCTGCTGAAGAGCCGCCTAGCATATGGACGATGACGTCGACGCCGCGGAGACGTTGACGCACGGCGCCTGCGACGATTGCGCAGCCTTCCTCGGTGGTCAGATCTGCTTCGACGAACAGTTCTTCCGGTAGGTTTTCCGGACGGGCCCGCGCTGTCGTCAGCACCTCTGCGCCGAGCTCCCGAAACAGGCTGACGGTCGCAGCGCCGGCACCTTTGGTCCCAGCCGTGATGAGGACGCGTTTGCCTTCCAAATTGAGAAAGTCAGTCATTATTGGATCTCCAGGCTGACGATCTTGCCGTGTTTGATGGCAAAGTCGTAGGTGAGGGTCACCGGGCTACCGGGAAACTGGCCGCTCACCTTGGCTCGGATGAGCGCTTTGTCACAGTCGACCGTGCATTCCAAAGGTTCAGCAACGTACTGAGCCGCCTTCTTCGCAGCCACCCACCATTCTCGGATTGCGGCGACGCCTTGATGGCGCGCTCGTTCGTCTTCGACGAAGGCTTCGACCGCAAAGGTGTCCAGCAGCGCATTCGCGTCATTGCGACGGTCTGCTTCAAAGTACGTGTTAATGATACCGGGCATATCCATTGTGTTCTCCTCATAACCTAACCGATACTTATCCCTCGACCATTGCATAAATAAGTGGGATAAACCGGCATGCGATGATGAACAGGTCGGGACAATGGAGCTAGCCAGCCTGAAGGAACTTGAAGCGGCCATTGCAATTGCTAGGCGCGGGACTTTTCGAGCAGCGGCCATTGACCTCGGCATGTCCACGACCGCGTTGAGCCACACGATAAGCAGGCTCGAGGCGGGACTTGGCGTGCGGTTGTTCAACCGCACCACCCGCAGTGTCTCGCTGACGGACGCCGGCCGGTTGTTTGTGCAGCAGGTCGCGCCCTCGCTTCAGGAGCTCCATGCTGCTCTGGATCTGGTGCGCTCCCATCGCGAGACTCCTTCCGGAACAATACGGATCAACGCAGCGCCATTTGCGGCGCGCGCCATCATCTCACCGCTCGTGCTGGAGTTCCTGCGCCGCTATCCGGACATGAATGTCGATATCGTTACCGAGGGGAAAATGGTCGATATCGTCAAGGACGGGTTCGATCTGGGCGTCAGGGTTGAAGGCCTCGTTCCCACCGACATGATTGCCGTTTCGCTCGGGCTGCCTCAGCGACACGCTGTCGTCGGGTCTCCTGAGTATTTCAAGAAGCACGGAAGGCCCATAGTGCCTCCGGATCTTCTCAATCACAGATGCATCCGCGTGCGGCTGCCTGACGGCTCCTTATTTCGATGGCGGTTCGAAAAAGACGGCGAGCCGGTGCAGATAGATGTACGGGGGCCAATCGCACTCGATGAGGCCAGCCTTACGCGGACTGCCGTGCTCGAAAGCGCCGGCGTGGGCTACCTCTTTGAACAAGACATACTCTCGGAGATAGAGGCGGGGCGCGTTGTTCGTGTTCTGGAAGATTGGACGCCGCCCTATCCAGGCCTATGCCTCTACTATCCTGGACGCCGAAATCTATCGGCTGGCGTCAGAGCATTTCTCGACTTAGCTCGTGAGTTCTCCCGAAAAGCGGCTTAACCCACTGCCTTCCGCCTTGAACGGTCTCGAACCGTTGGCCGGTGAACCCTCCTGCTTCGTTCCTGTCTACCGCCCGCCCTGCTACTGCGCCGGTTCCAGCATCGCGCAATCTTCCCCGTCGGTGCACTCTCCCGACAGGGTACGCTGACCAAGCGCAATGATAAGGACGGTCGCGGCCCCGGCCGCCGCAGACACCCAGAATCCGCTCTGGGGACCGTAGCTGTCGACGACCCAGCCCGAGACGAAGGCACCAAGCGCCATACCGATGCCGATGCCGGTCATGACCCAGGTGACGCCCTCCGTCAGCACCGATTCCGGTACGCGACGCTCAATCAGTCCGAAGGCAGTTATAAAGGTCGGCGAGATCGCGATGCCGCTGACGAAGACGGCGACAGCAAGCAGCATTACCGAGCTGCCGGCGACGAGAAGCGGCAACGAGGTCAGTGCGAGGATCGCAACAGCGATCAGCAACTGACGATGCAAGGGGATGCGCAGATTAAGCGCGCCGAGGGTCAAACCTAATAGGAAGGAACCGAGGGCATAGACACCGATGACCAGGCTTGCCGCATTCGGCTGACCAAGCTCCTTGGTGATGGCGACAACACTCACCTCAGCGGTTGCGAAGATCGCGCCGACGAAGATCAGCGCGAGCGTGATGATCTGCACTGGACGCTGGCGGATCGCGGAGCCGACCGAAGCTGCGCCGGCGACATGCCGCACCTTCGGCTCGGTGCCGCGCTGCACGATGAAGGCGGCCGTCCCTAGCGCTAGAAAAGCTGTACTCACCATCATGCCGGCTTCCGGGAATAGGGCGACCGCAAGCCCGACGGACAGCGAGGCGCCGGCGATATAGACCAGTTCGTCCGCGGCACTTTCGAACGCGAAGGCCGTGTTGAGCTCGGGCTTGTTGCGAAAGAGTTCCGTCCAGCGCGCCCGCATCAGCGCCGGGATGCTTGGCATGGCCGCCGCGAGGAAGGCCGAGGCGAACAGCGTCCACACCGGCCAATTCTGGTTGGCAGCGGCGATCAGCGCGATGAACGCCAGTACTGACACGATGGTGCTGGGAACGACGACTGCCGTCTGGCCCAGCCGATCGACCGCTCGCGAAATCTGCGGCGAGATCACCGCATTGGTGAGCGCATAGGTCGCCGACACGGCGCCTGCCAGCCAATATTCGCCATGTGCCTGGGAGAGCATGGCGACGATGCCGATCGGCGCCATGGCGATGGGAAGGCGTGCGAAAAAGC
>NZ_JBFUAY010000324.1:0-3833 GCF_056406015.1 Rhizobium sp. P1_E1
GGTTGGAGGCGTTTTCCTCCAGCATCGTGTCAAAGCCGCGCGGCAGGCGCTCGATGAACTCCTCGGCGCCGGCGATGCGGGCGACTTCCATGATCTCCTCGATGCTGGCATCGGGCTTGGCGGCGGCAATATTCTCGCGCACCGAGCCGCGAAACAGGAAACTATCCTGCAGCACGACGCCGATGCTCGTTCTCAGATGCACGAGGTCGATCTCGCGGCTGTCATAGCCATCCATGCGCACGAGGCCTTCCTGGCTCTGATAGAGGCCCTGGATGAGCCTTGTGATCGTCGTCTTGCCCGAGCCGCTCTTGCCGACCACCCCGAACAAGCAGCCCGCCGGAATGGCGAAGGAGACATTGTCGAGCGCCGGCGCGCTRTCCGGGCCGTAGCGGAAGGTGACCCTGTCGAATTCGATACGGCCCTGCAGATGCGGCCGTACACCTCGCCCGCGGCCCGCCTGCTCCGGCCGCTGGTTCATGATCTCGCCGAGCATGCGCACGGAGAGCGCGACTTCCTGATATTCGTGCACCATGGTGACGATCTGTACCAGTGGTCCCGAGACCCTGCCGGCAAGCATGTTGAAAGCGACCAGCGCGCCAATCGTCATCGCGCCGCTGAAGACATCGAGCGCGCCGAGGCCGATGATCGCGACGCTCATCAGTTTCTCCAGCAGTCCGGTCATCGCCTGGGCGATGGTCGAGATCTTGTCGACCCGGAAACGCACGGAGATCGACTGGGCCGAATAATCGTCCCACACCTTGCGCTGGCGCGGCTCCAGCGCCAGCGATTTGACGGTGCGCATGCCGTGTACGGTTTCCACCAGCAATGCCTGCCGGTCGCCTTCGGCCTGGTAGAGCGCCTGCAACCGGCGCTGGAACGGCCCGACGAGCATCATCACCACGAGGCCCACGAGGGCTGCGAAACCGAGCACTACAAGCGTCAATTTGACACTATAGAGAAGCAGGATCGGCACGAAGACCAGGAGCGAAACGCCGTCCAACAGTGTGAGAAACAGCCGGCCGGTCAGGAATTCACGGATGCGCCCTGTCTGCTGCATATGCTTGACGAGAACGCCGGCCGAGGCCTGTTCGAAGAGCGCGATCGGCAGGTTGAGCAGATGGCCGAAGGTGCGGGTCGCGACGCGGATGTCGATCCTGTTCGTCGCATAGAGCAGCAGATAGCGGCGCAGGAAAGTAAAGGTCGCGTCGAAGACGAGCGCGATCGCAATGCCCGCCGTGAGAACCGTCAGCGTCGCATAGCTCTGATGCACCAGCACCTTGTCGATAACGAGCTGAAAGAAGATCGGCGTCGTCAGCCCAAGCCCGTAGAGCACGAAGGCGGCGAGCGCGACATCGCGGAAGAAGCTGCGCTGCTTGATGATCTCGGGTACGAACCAGCGGAAGCCGAAGGGTCGATCCTCATCGGACATGCGATAGTTGCGCTTCACCAGGATCACCGATCCGAGCCAKGCCTTGGCGAACTGCTCTTCGCTGAGCATCATCACTTCGGCGCGTGATGCCAGCGGGTCGAGAACGCGGATTCTCTCATCCTCCCCGCTCCCGACAGCGCCGGCGATGACCACCCAGTTGCCGTTCGTCAGCTCAGCGAGCACCGGGAATGCCTCGCCAAGTTGGAACAGGGATCGCCAGTCGAGCGTCAGATGCTTTGCCCTGAGGCCAGCATCCTTGGCCATGCGCAGCAGCTGCCGCAAGGCAACAGGATCGTTGCCGACGGCATAATCGTGCTGCAATCGTTCAGGAGCAAGATCGACGCCGTGATGACGCGCGACCAATGCAAGACAGTGCAGGTTGGTATGCAGAAAACCACTCATGGCCCACCCGAAACAATACGAGACTGAGGCAATATTTGTTTTATCAGTTGAAGTTCGGCGAGGCGTTCGAAGCGCCTGCCTGCACCGACTGGATATCGGCAGCCGCCGCAGTTGACGTATCACCGATACGACGGACCGCGCCCGCCTCGACCAACCCGCCAAGCGCCTTCTGCATGAGATCGACCGCATTGGCGAAGGCATCGACCGGCATGATGATGCGCTGGCGGAATACTGGCTTCGGATTGTTGTTGGCATCACGATCGGTGGCCGAGAGCGACATCAGGTCGATGCGCACGATCGTACCCGTGATGGTGATTTCGCCGATGCCATCTGCATAGAGTTCGTTGCTCATTGTTCTCTCCTCTGGTTGATAATCAAAACGTCTTCACCTTGGGCGTCTTACGTCCACTAGGATGCTCTACCGATGTGATTGTGCGTGCTGCCAGGCCGGAAACGGGTCCCGAAGCCCGGCAGCGTTCTGCGGATCGAAGCCCGTGTCCTCACCGGTCAGGCAGTCGTCGAGTGCGGTGCGGATTGCGTCTTCGTCGAAGCCGGCGCCGATGAAAACGAGTTCCTGGCGGCGGTCGCCCCAGACCTCGTCCCAATGCCGTTCGATGAGCTGGCGGAACTGCGGATAATGCGGCCATTGCGCCTTCGGCACGGACGCCCACCAGAAGCCCTTGCTGTCGATGCGGCACTGCGTGCCGGCAATCGATAGCAGGCCGATCTCGTCGGGCCTTGTCGCCAGCCAGAAATGGCCCTTCGCGCGGATGAGGCCCGGCCATTTCCTGTCGAGAAAATCCCGCAGCCTGGAGGGATCGAACGGCCGGCGGCTGCGATAGACGAAGCTCGAAATACCGTATTCCTCCGTCTCCGGCACATGGTCGCCCCAACCGAAGAGTTCCTTGTGCCACAGCGGATGACGGGCAGCTCTCGCTTCGCTGAAAAGGCCGGTATTCAGGATGGCGTCGAGCTTCAGCTGGCCGAAGCCGGTCTCGATGACGCGGGCATCGGGGTTGAGCGCGGCAACGACGCGGCGAACCTCGGCAAGCGCTGCAGGCGGCACATCCTGCGCCTTGTTGATGATCACGACATCGGCAAATTCGATCTGCTCGACGAGCAGTTCCACCAGCTTGCGCTCGTCGTCTCCGTCCCGGCTCTCGCCGCGATCCCTCAGGAACTCCGCGCTCGCATAATCGGCCAGAAGATTGACCGC
Source organism: Rhizobium sp. P1_E1 (assembly GCF_056406015.1). NCBI lineage: Bacteria > Pseudomonadati > Pseudomonadota > Alphaproteobacteria > Hyphomicrobiales > Rhizobiaceae > Rhizobium > Rhizobium sp. P1_E1. Next base: position 3,048 of record NZ_JBFUAY010000324.1, read on the forward strand.
ATCGACGACGGAAACCATCGTGTCGAGCCGCGCGACGTCGCAGAGGGCTGCCCCGCTCTCGTCGCGGAAGGAGAAGGTCGCTGCGACCGGCAACGGTTCGGCAATGCCGGTGCCCTCGATCAGCAGATAATCGAAACGGCCGGCGGCGGCGAGGCGGCGCACTTCGCTCAGCAGGTCGTCGCGCAATGTGCAGCAGATGCAGCCATTGGTGAGCTCCACCAGCGTCTCGTCCGTCCGCGACAGGTTCGCTCCCCCGTCGCGGACGAGATCGGCATCGATATTCACCTCGCTCATGTCGTTGACGATGACGGCGACCCGACGCCCCTCGCGATTGCGCAGGACGTGGTTAAGGATCGTCGTCTTGCCGGCGCCGAGAAAGCCGGCAAGGACCGTGACCGGAAGTCTGTTGTCTGCGCTCGTCATCGATACTCCCCGTTCGCTTCTTCTACGCCGCGAGCTGCGGTCTGAATGCTACGTCCACATAGTAGTTTGTGCTGTTGTAGCTGGCGCTTGGGAACAAGCCGCCCGAGCCATAGGCATAGACGCCGTTGTTGCCGCTGAGCGCCCTCAAGTCGCCGTTCGTCACATCGGCGCTGAAGTAATTGCCAGTCGCCGAATAATTGCCGTTGGTGCTGTAGGAAACGACATAGGTCGTATCCGCGGCGACCTCCACCTGCTGGGTGAGCGTCGCGGTCTGCCAGCCGCTTGCCGTTTCGTTGCTGAAGCTGACGCTGCCGAGCAATGTGCCCGAGGCGGTCCAGAGATAGCCGTTGTGCGGGCCTGTAT
>NZ_JBFUAY010000325.1:0-3832 GCF_056406015.1 Rhizobium sp. P1_E1
GCAAGCAGCATCAGGCAGACGGCGAAGATCGCCCGTTTTACCCGATAACGCCGTCTTTCCGATTTTTCCGACGGAGCCTGCGGGTGCCGCTGCCGCCGCCCCTTCGTCACCGTCACGGCATGTTCTTCATCATCTCGGGGCTCATCGGCATCATATTGGTATTGAGATGATGCATGACCCAGAGGGATCCGGAGAGCGCGATGGCGACGATGATCAGGGTGAAGATCAGCGCCATGATCGTCCAGCCACCCTCGCTCCTGGTATTCATGTGCAGGAAGAAGACCATATGGACGACGATCTGGATCGCGCCGAGACCCATCACCAGCACCGCCGTCACCGCCGGGCTGGCGAACACGCCTGACATGACAAGCCAGAAGGGAATGGCGGTCAGGATGACGGAAAGCACGAAGCCCGTCATATAGCTGCGAAACGTGCCGTGGCCGGCCTGATGGCCGTGGCTGTGGCCGTGATGAGCCTCGTGGGCGTCCTCATGTGTAGGTGCTTGCGAACTCATCCGAGAACTCCCAACAGGTAGACGAAGGAAAAGACGCCGATCCAGACGACGTCGAGGAAGTGCCAGAACATCGAAAGGCACATCAGGCGGCGGCGGTTGGCCTCGATCAGCCCGTGCATCGACACCTGTACCATCAGCGTGATCAGCCAGATGATGCCGAAGGTAACGTGCAGCCCGTGCGTGCCGACCAGGGTGAAGAAGGAGGAGAGGAAGGCGCTGCGCGTCGGCCCGGCGCCTTCATGGATCAGGTGGATGAACTCGTAGAGCTCAAGCCCGATGAAAGCTGCGCCGAACAGGCCGGTCACAGCAAGCCAGAACAACGTTTCCGCCTTTGCGTTCCGCTCCATTTGCAGCATCGCGAAACCGTAGGTGATCGAGGATAACAGCAGCATCGAGGTGTTGAGGGCAACGATCGGCAGATCGAAGAGATCGGCCGGCGACGGGCCGGCGGCATAGTTGCGGCCGAGCACGCCGTGGGTCGCAAACAGCACGGCGAAGATCAGGCAGTCGCTCATCAGGTAGAGCCAGAAGCCGAGATTGGTGCTGTTCTCCGGATGGTGGTCTTCCGTCAGGTAGAATTCAGGCTTTTCGGCCGTGTCGATGGTCTGATCGCTCATGGTCATCACACCTGCTCGGCAAGCAGCGCGGTGCGCTTGCCTTCCGTTTCGGTTACCTCTTCGGCGAGGATGTAGAAGTCGCGTCGGTAATTGAAGGTATGGCCGATGGCGACGACAAGCATGGCGACGAAGGAGACGACGACCAGCCACCACATGTACCAGATCAGACCGAAGGCGAGTGCGACACTGATGCCCGACAAGATCGCGCCGGTGCCGGTATTCTTCGGCATGTGGATCGGCCGGAAGCCTTCCAGCGGACGCGCATAACCGCGGTTCTTCATGTCGTACCAGCCGTCATGATCGTGCACGACGGGCGTCAAGGCGAAGTTGTATTCCGGCGGTGGCGAGGAGGTCGACCATTCCAGCGTGCGGCCATCCCAGGGATCGCCGCTGTCATCCCGCAATTCCTCGCGTTTCATGAAGCTGACGACGATCTGGATCAGGAAGGCGGCAATGCCAAGCGCAATCAGGCCGACGCCGAAGGCGGCGATGATGAACCAGATCTGTATCGACGGATCCTCGAACTGGCTCATGCGGCGGGTGACGCCCATCAGGCCGAGCACGTAGAGCGGCATGAAGGCGAACCAGAAGCCGATCTGCCAGAACCAGAAGCTCATCTTGCCCCAGAAGGGATCGAGCTTGAAGCCGAAGGCCTTCGGGAACCAGTAGTTCACGCCGGCGAACATGCCGAAGAGAACGCCGCCGATGATGACGTTGTGGAAGTGGGCGATGAGGAACAGCGAATTGTGCAGCACGAAGTCGGCCGGCGGCACGGCAAGCATGACACCGGTCATGCCGCCGATGACGAAGGTCACCATGAAGCCGACCGTCCACAGCATCGGCACCTCATAGCGGATGCGGCCGCGATACATGGTGAAGAGCCAGTTGAACATCTTCGCCCCCGTCGGGATCGAGATGATCATCGTGGTGATGCCGAAGAAGGAGTTGACGCTGGCGCCCGAGCCCATCGTGAAGAAGTGGTGCAGCCAGACGATGTAGGACAGGATCATGATCACGCAGGTCGCGTAGACCATCGAGGCGTAGCCGAAGAGGCGCTTGCCGGAGAAGGTGGCGACGACTTCCGAGAAGATGCCGAAGGCCGGCAGCACGAGGATGTAGACCTCCGGATGACCCCAGATCCAGATGAGGTTGATGTACATCATCGGATTGCCGCCGAGGTCGTTGGTAAAGAAGTTCGTTCCCGCATAGCGGTCGAGCGACAGAAGGGCGAGCGTTGCCGTCAGGATCGGGAAGGAGGCGACGATCAGCACGTTGGTGCAAAGTGCCGTCCAGGTGAAGACCGGCATCTTCATGAAGGTCATGCCCGGGGCGCGCATCTTGACGATGGTGGCGATCAGGTTGATGCCCGAAAGCGTCGTTCCGACGCCGGCCACCTGCAGGCCCCAGATATAATAGTCGACGCCGACCCCCGGACTATAGGCAGCGCCCGACAGCGGCGGGTAGGCGAGCCAGCCGGTCTGGGCGAATTCGCCGATGAACAGCGACAGCATGATGATGATCGCGCCGGCGGTGGTCATCCAGAAAGAGAAGTTGTTGAGGAAGGGGAAGGAGACGTCGCGCGCGCCGATCTGCAGCGGCACCACGAAGTTCATCAAACCGGTGACGAAGGGCATCGCCACGAAGAAGATCATAATGACGCCGTGGGCAGTGAAGACCTGGTCGTAATGGTGCGGCGGCAGATAGCCCTCCGAACCGTTGAAGGCGATGGCCTGCTGGATGCGCATCAGGATCGCGTCGGAGAAACCGCGCAGCAGCATGATGACGGCGAGGATCACATACATGATGCCGATCTTCTTGTGATCGACGCTGCAGATCCAGTCGCGCCAGAGCGGACCCCAGAACTTGAAATAGGTGATGATGCCGAGCACCGCGAGGGCGCCGATGACGACGCCGATGAAGGTCACGACCAGGATCGGCTCGTGATAGGGGATGGCATCGAGGGTCAACCGGCCGAAGACGAACTTCAGGAGGTCAGGATTGGAAAACATGGAACAACCCGTTCATTATGTCTTGCGACGCAAAGCGCCAGGTTAATTGTTGTTGTTGAGCTGCGCCGGCGCCGGATCGGCGCCATTGCTCATGCCGGGCATGGAATGACCGTCATGCTGCATGTCCATTCCGGGCGTGCTAGGCATGCCGGGCATGTCGTGCTGCATGCTGTTGCCGTCGGTACGCTCGGCGGGCTCGCTTCGGGCCGGAGCACCGGTCGCCGGCACGGTGGCGGCGGGCGCCACGATGCCTTCGTCGGCATGACGGTTGTCATATTGCAGCTTCTCGCGGTTCTCGGCACTTTCCTTGCCGCCACCGCCCATCATGTCGATGTGCATCATCTCGTTCATGCACATCTTGCCTGGTGTGGCGCACATGTTGAGGATGGCGTTGTAGAGGTCGGCATCGGCTCCGGCATAATAACGCACCGGTTCCTTCTCGCTCGGCTTCTCGAGCTTCAGATAGGCGTCGCGGTTGAGCATCRTGCCCTGCTGCTTGACCTGCGCCACCCAGGCGTCAAAACCCTCTTGGTTCAGGCCGTGGAACTTGAAGCGCATGTGAGAGAAGCCTGCACCGCTGTAATTGGCGGAGAAGCCCTCATACTCGCCTTCTTTGTTGATGACGGCGTGCAGCTTCGTCTCCATRCCGGGCATGGCATAGATCTGGCCGGCAAGGGCAGGGATGTAGAAGG
>NZ_JBFUAY010000326.1:0-3820 GCF_056406015.1 Rhizobium sp. P1_E1
GCATTAAGACGCTCGATGAGCTGAAAGAGTTTCTCCACCGTGCGATGCAGCTCGAACATGCAACGATTCCGCCGTATCTGACGGCACTTTACTCGATTAAGCCCGGAGTAAACCGGGATGCGGCGCAAGTTCTTCGCGTGATCGTCGTGGAAGAAATGCTGCATTTGACCATTGCGGCCAATATCCTCAATGCCATCGGTGGCACGCCGGATCTTACTAGGCCAGATTTCGCGGTTAACTATCCCGCCTCGCTCCCTGACGGCGAGACCGACTTTAAGGTCAGCATACAGGCTTTCAGCCGTGAAGCCCTGGCGACATTCTTGAAAATCGAGCGGCCGGCCCGGCGCCCCGAACATCTCGCTGGCAAGGGCCGGATACAACGCAAGAACTCCCCGCATATCACAGCGCTCGGCAGTGATCCGAGGCACGAAGATCTCCATTTTTACAGTATTGGCGAGTTCTATTCGGCAATCGCAGACGGCATGAAATACTTAGAAGCCGAAGCGCGCCGGGCGGGCACAACGATTTTTATCGGCGACACGTTTCGCCAGATTACCTCGGAACATTATTGTTCCGGCGGCGGTGCGTTGTTTCCCGTGACCGATCTGAAAAGCGCCCTCGAAGCCATAAAGCTCATCATGGAACAGGGCGAAGGTGACGGTGGCGGTATCTACGACGATGACGAGCACGAACTGGCCCATTACTATCGTTTCGATGAACTGGTGAAAGGCCGCTATTACCGGAAAGGTGATCAGGCCGACCACCCCACGGGTCCGCATTTGCAGGTCGACTGGGAAGGCGCTTATCCCATCAAACCGAACCTCAAGGTGGCGGAAATATCCGAAGGCTCGGAATTGCGTGAGGCGGCGGCCGACTTCAATACATGTTATGGCGAGTTTCTGGAGCTTTTGACGCGTGCCTATAATGGCCAGCCGAGCTTGCTGCTGGAAGCCGTTCCGATCATGTTCGAATTCCGCAATATAATCGTTGAACTGATCCGCAATCCCCTGCCGGGCCATCCCGGTAAGTACAGCAGCCCCACCTACGAGATTCCCCACAGTGCCAAACAGGCAGCTGTCACCGGGCAAGCGGAGGTGATCGCATGAGAAGACGAAGCTCAGGGTGACGAACTGGCCGGAGTATGAAGCAGGACTTCGTCGGCGTGGCAGCCTGACCTTGTGGCTGACACCGGAAGCCCTGTCCAAATGGTATGCTCCAAGACGCAAGACCCGCGGCGGCCAGCACCGTTATTCCGATCTAGCAATCGAGACCACCTTGACGCTGGGCCTGGTGTTTGGCTTGCGGCTTCGCCAGGCAGAAGGCTTGTTGGAATCGGTGCTGCAATTGATGGGCTTAGCGCTTGCCGTCCCCTATCACACCACGCTGAGCCGTCGGGCGCGCGCATGGCGATCTGCCGGGAAGCGGCCCGGAAATCAGGTTCCACCTGCCGGACCGTTGCTGCTCTGGTGGACAGCACCGGCCGGCAGGTTTACGGGGGAGTCAGCCGTTTCAAAGATCCCCATCCGTTCAGTTCCACATCCGTCCACCAACGCCCGAAAACATAAGACATCACTGTTCCTCTTCGCATTCAGATGGGAGRTCGCACCACAGCCGAGCCGTACTCAATCGCGCGGGCCGGAGGCCCGTTCAATCCACAGGGACCGGCAATTTTAACAATGATTGCCGGTCGATCTTGCCTGTTCCGGTCTTCGGCAGTTCGGCGACATACTGAATGATGCGTGGGTATTTGTGGGGCATCAGAGTCGATTTCACGTAGTCGCGCAGGATGCGGGTTTGCACATCGCCGTGCACTGCGCCATCGCGCAATTTCACCACGGCCCGCAATGTCATACGGCGATCCTCCAATTCATGTGCGAGGATGGCGCACTCATGCACGTCGGGATGTTCGTTGAGGCAGCGTTCAACCTCCATCGGCCAGACCCATTGCCCGGAGACTTTGATCAAATCGTCGGTGCGACCCAGAAAGTAATAATAACCATCCCGCTCGACGAAACGGTCTCCGGTGGCCATCCAGTCTCCACGCATCGTCTCGCTCGTCTTGTCGGCGCGGTTCCAATAGCAAGGCGCGGAAGAATGGCCGCGGATGAGCATTGCGCCCTCCTCGCCCGGTTCTACCGGCTCACCATCTGGCGTGACGAGCCTGATTTCGTAGCCCGGAACGCGCGCGCCGGCGGCACCGATACGGTGATCGTCGAGTTGGTTGGAAAGATAGATGTGTAAAAGCTCGGTCGAACCCAGCCCTTCGGTCGGACGGTGCCCGGTAAGATGTTTCCAGGCATTGTAGACGTCTTCCGAGAGGATTTCGGCCGCCGACATCGATTGCCGCAGCGACGAGAGATCCCTTGTCTTGGCTGAACTTGCGCGAACTAGAGCAGTGTAGAGGGTCGGCAACCCAAAAATTACGGTTGGTTTGAACGTTTCGACCGTGTCCAGCACGGCCTCAGGCAACGGTTGCCCGGCCACCAGCAACGTCGTTGCGCCAATTGAGAAGGGGAAAGTAAACGAGTTCCCGAACCCGTAGGCGAAATAAATCTTCGGCGCCGAAAAACAGATATCTTCCTTGCTCAGTTTAAGGACATATTTTCCGAACGACGCTTGAGTATAGGCCATATCATGGTGAAGATGGACAATGCCCTTCGGTCGGCCCGTAGAGCCTGAGGAATACATCCAGAAGGCCATATCGTCCGGCCCCGTATCGGCGCAGGGCAATTCATCCGGCTGGCCGTTCAGAAAGTTAACCGCAGCGATCCTCTGTGTGCCGTCAGCGACTCCGTTGACAGTCACCACCTGAGCGACAGCTGTCCCATCGAGAACCTCCGCCCCGAATTTGTCCGCCAACGCCGCCTCGCAGAGCGCGATTCGGGCTCCGGTGTCCTTAAGATAAAAGTTAAGCGTATCGGGCGTCGTCTGAATGTTCAAAAGAACGGGGACAAAACCTGCTCGCACGGCCCCAAAGAAAGCTGCCGGACAGGCGGGCGTGTCATCGAGGAAGAAAGGGATGCGCTCCCCACGCTGCAGACCAGCGGCGATGAAGGCATTCCCCCAGCGCGAGGCCTCGGCCACAAGCTCCGCATAAGTCAGCGATCCGATGGGACCGATCACAGCGAGCTTATCGGGATTGCGGGCCAGATTGTCCCACAGAATAGACGAGCAGTTCGGATGTGCTGTCTTATCGAAGCCGATTTCGACCGCGCCTGGAACGTTGTCGCCAACCGGATCGCTGATCTTTTGCCCCTCACTCGCCTTCGATGCGTCATAGCGGGCCATGAATTGCGGCGTGATTTTGCGTAGTCGGTCCCTGTCCACCCGTCCCGAACGTGTCATATAGTCGAAGGCGAAATCCAGGGGCTCCATCCTCATCTTCGAAGCAAAGCCGTCATACCAGTTCGCAGATGTATTCGCGGCGTTGACAATTTTCCTCGCAATGGGGGACCTCTCCGCCTGATAGGCTGCTAGCGCTGCGTCCACGTCCTCATGGGCCGCGAGAGCGCTGACCAGCGCGATGGCATCCTCCATTGCCAAACGCGTGCCCGAACCGATCGAAAAATGCGCCGTATGCGCGGCGTCGCCCAACAGCACATGCCGCCCCGCTACCCATTTGTCGCACCATAGACGGGGGAACTGCCGCCACATCGACTTGTTGGCGATAAGCGGGGCGCCTTGGAGAATATCGCGGAAAATCTCCCCGCAGAGCCGAGCACTTCCTTCTTCACCGAGGGCACTGAAATTCCAAGCTTTGAAGGTGTCGTCGTCACATTCGACGATGAATGTGCTGCGATCCGGTGAAAAGCGGTAGCAG
>NZ_JBFUAY010000327.1:0-3804 GCF_056406015.1 Rhizobium sp. P1_E1
GAGGTGGATGGCGCGATCAAAGAGGCTGGCGCGATCGTTTTCGGAAAGAACAACCTTGTCGAGATGTCCTTCGGGTTGACCGGCGACAACAATCCGTATGGCCAGGTGAAAAATCCTCGCGCTCCTAGTCGCGTCAGTGGTGGGTCCTCAAGCGGGTCCGCGGCGGCCGTTGCCGCTGGCATCGTGCCCGCAGCGTTCGGAGGAGACACCATCGGTTCAATCCGGGTGCCGGCATCGTTGTGTGGCGTCGTTGGCTTCAAGCCGACGACAGGGCGTTGGCCACGAGGCGGCGTTGCTCCGATTTCCCATGTTCTCGACACGACGGGCGTGTTCGCTCGCACGGTCGAAGACTGCGAGCTCATCGACCAGGTCGTCACGAAGGATCCTGCACCGATGGCCACCGAATTGGGTGACCTGAAGGGCGTGAAGTTCGCCTATGCGCCCAAGCAATATCTCGACCTCATCGATCCCGAGGTCGAGGGACGTTTCAACAACGTCATTCACAGACTGCGCGATGCCGGCGCCGAAATCGTCGAAATTGATTTCGGAGAAGAGTTCTCGGCGCTCGCCGACACGACAACCTGGAACATCTTCTTCCGTGAGACGATGGGTGCGATATCCGCGTTTCTCAGAGAGAACGGTATTCCCACCTCCTTCGAGGAAATTTACCGGGACCTCAAGCCGGGCCTGAAAGAAGCGTGGCAGCACCATGTTCTGCCAAGTGGCTCCAAATGGCTCTCTGAAGACAGCTATAGCGCGGTATTGGCCAAGGACCGGCCGAAACTTCAGCGGTTGTTCAGCGATGCATTTGCGGCAAGCGGGGCTGAGGCGCTTCTCCTCCCGACGACACCTTGCACCGCACCCGAGATCGGAAAGGAAAACCAGTTTCTGATCGCAGGGCAGGAAGTGACCTTCGCTGCCTTGGCGAAGAACACTGTCCCAGCAAGTGGTGCCGGCCTACCGGGGATCAGCCTTCCGATGGGCAACGCGGGCAACGGCCTTCCAATCGGCCTTGAAATCGATGCTCCCTTTGGCGGGGATCGCAGGTTGCTGTCAGTCGCCCGTCAAGTGGAAGCGCTTGATATCTCGTCTCTCTGAAGACCAGCAGCAAAAGACGAACAGACACACGAACCCAACGTAGAAGGCATGAGAATGGCAAGCAAATCGGTCGACATCCAGACGATTGAAGTAGAACACGTTACAATCCACTCCAGCAAAGGCTTCGACGCCGTCAAGTCGAACCTGGAAAGTATGATTCCCAGGATCGACGACGGGATCTTTACGCTCCTTCGTTATCGCGAAACGACCCGAGCGCTTCGTGAACTCGAGGCGCTCCCGCCGCTATCGATTTTCGGATTTCGAGATCACGGCGCTGCGGTTCAAGTAGCCGGTCTTCAGCGTCAGGCGATACAATACGACATAGGCAATCCGCTTACCGCGACAAARATGACCCGGCATCGCATCTCTGCCGGCCTCTATGCACCTATCCGTGTGCTCCTTCGCGAGGACAGCGACGGTGTCGCATTCGAGTATGATCGGCCGGTCTCCACCTTCGGCCAGTTCGGGGACCCCGAAGTCAATGAAGTCGCGAGAAATCTTGATAAAGATCTGCAATCCGTGCTCGAATCTGCAGCATCGTAACCTGTCGTAAGCCGCTGCTTTAATCGCGAGAACGATGTAATGCAGAGGCCTAACCATTTACGGAACACATAGATGCGCTTTGAAAAGGGTCACAAGGAAAGCACGCGACGCCGAATTATCGACGTCGCTTCCAAGCGTTTTCGCAGAGAAGGTGCGGCAGCATCGGGCCTGGCAGGAATCATGTCGGAGGCCGGCCTGACAAACGGGGCATTTTATCCGCATTTCGATTCAAAAGAGACGCTCGTGAAGGAGGCCGTTGTCAGCGCTCTGAATGATCAGCTCGCAAATTTGGAGCAGGCCCTAACAGCAAACCGTGGAATTGAAGATGTCATTCGCGATTATTTGAACGTTGCCCATCTGCAAGGTAGCGAAGATGGCTGCCCATCGGCCGCACTCTTGCCTGAAATCGGGCGTCAACCGGATTCGACTCGAAAGGCTTACGAGGATGGATTGGCGCGTTATATCGAGGCACTCGCGTCGTATCTTCCAGCCTCGCCGTCGTCCTCACCATCCGAGCGCGCAATGGCGATGTTCAGCTTAATGGTAGGCACACTTCAGATTGCGCGAGCCGTTTCCGATCCATCGAGGGCGGCGGAAATCCTCGAAGGTGGAGTCCAGGCCGCACTGGCCCTGGCAAAGACATAGCCAGGGAACAGCTCTATCAGGAAACGTTGCTATTGAGCGATGTGATCCGCCGACGTGCTATCGAATCAACAGACGATCCAAAAACTTGGCTTGACCGTGACGACTATTTTTGGACGATAGCGAACTGTCTGGTCCCGAATGCGGACACTCCAGCGTCCGGTGTCCTAGCGGAACTGGCCGCGAGGATATATCCGCCGCCTCGTGCCAGCTCGTTACGTTAAAGCTCGGACCCGCAAGGAAGGAGCATCACAGTGGCCCACTCTCCGCTTCAATGAGTTACCGAAATATACCGCGAAGCCATTTGCCAAGCCGGACCCACCATTTGCGGTCGTGCGCGCGGGCGGCATAATGGATCGCACGGCGGCGCTGTTCGGCATTACGGCCAGCCTTTATTTGCGCCTCGCTCCATTGTCCTGCCCATAGGGTCTTACCACCTGTGATGACGTAGTGCGAACGGCATGGCAGCTGCCAGTTCCCGATTGAGGGAACGACAGTAGGACCGTGGCCGGTATCATTCACTTGCCACTCAGTGGGACCGAGCGGCGTCGTGACCTTCGTTCCGCAGCCACATGCACAAAGGTGGGCGGCGATGTCAAACTCGGCGGCAACGTATAGGACGCCGGGCTCGAGTGCCTTGGGAATGTACTGCACGCGATTGAGGCGAAAGGACTCGATCATTGCGGTTCACCATGAATCTTGATGTCGTTCACCTTGAAGAGCATGTGATCGAAGTGGTTCTCGTCCAGATAAAATCCCATGATTTGCTTATACCGAATTACAGCAAGGCAGGCATTAAGGGCATTAAGCTCGGCAATTTGCACCGTGACGCGATACTCATCGTCGGGGCGATCGGAAAGCTCGGCCAAGTTTCGATCTCGCATCTCTTGGGCCCGGTTCGGCTCATAGTACGTGGCGCGCAACGTGCCGTTGATCGCGTGCTGCTTTCGATTGAGGCCCATGCCGACGTCAACGAACGGGATTTGCAACTTCGTCAGCAGATCGAAAATCCCACGCCGCGAGCTGCCCTTGTCAACGCAAACAAATGCAAATGTGACGTCCTTCAAGTCCTCTATACAGGACTCGTCTATGAATTTTGGCAAGAGCGTGAGGCCATGCCGGAAGTTCTCGTAGCGGCCCTGGTACACTTCTGCCTTTGCACGATCGAGTTCGCCTTCATCTGAAAGCTTTCCCGGTGATCGAAAAGCGTTGTGAACGTGATAGGGATCGCGGTCGAACCCGATAATGCGTGCGACCGGCGTCTTGACCATGTAATCAAGGACGTACGAGCCGGTGCCGCCGAGGCCGATGATGGCGATGACCTCATCTTTGAAGACCTGCACAAGATCGCCGATCTCCGCGCGGCTGGTCAGCGTATCGGCGAACTTGAAGATGGATTCTTCGTCTTCCGATTTCACCTTCCGGAAGGTGAGAGGATTCGCGCCGTAGCGTTCCATTGCGGGGCCACAGAGAATGGCCACGTAACGATCGATCTTCGCGACATGATCAACATAGCCACCC
>NZ_JBFUAY010000328.1:0-3731 GCF_056406015.1 Rhizobium sp. P1_E1
CATGCGTGATCTCAGCAGTCTCGAGATTGATCAGCGTGTCGACGACATCGAACTCAGGCGCATTCTCGCGAAAATAGGAGCGAAAACCGATCTCGCGCAGCTCATGCCCGTGAAAGCGGTGGCTGCCGACGAAACAGGCGACCTTGCCGGGCTTGTGTGCCGTGCGCGCAATCGTCCAGGCGGCAGTACGCCCGACCTTGCGGTTGTTGACACCGACGTAGGCGTCGCGCACGCCCGTGGCGAGATCGGAGAGCAACGAGAACACCGGAATACCACGCTCCTTCAACTCCTCGACCGCCGTCGTCACCGCCGGATAATCCGGGCCAACGAGAGCAACGGCCTGATTGCGGGCGCCGAGCGTCTTGATCTTTTCGACGATCGCAGCCGGTGTCGCGGCAGACGGAAAGTCGATCTGCGTCTGGATGCGCGCGTTTGTCACCGCGCGCGCTGCGGCTTCGATCTCGCGCACGAAGCTCTGGTAGAAGGGCTGCATCGGCTTCTGCAGCAGGAAGGCGAGCCTGTATTGCGGCAGATCCTCGAAGACGCGCTGCTTGATCAGGCCGACAGCGTGATAGCCGATCGATTGCGCCGCATCATAGACCCGTCGCGCCGTTTCCTCGCGCACGCGGTGGCGGGCGTTGAGAACACGGTCAACGGTGGCGACGCTGACGCCGGAGGCGCGGGCGAGATCGGATATGGTGGGACGGCGCATCGGCGTTCCTGATGGATTCGATCATGAATGCAAGTCATTCGTGATGGTTTTTGATAGATTATATCAAGCCTGCATTGAGCGCTTTCCAAAGTCAACCTATTCTCCCAGGCAAGGGCAACGGGAGGCGGATAATGGCGACCCAGACAAAGAAGCGCGACTACGACCTTCTCGGCGAAAGCGGCCGCACCGCCGTTGAGACGGGGCTGGCGGCAGCCGAATGGTATCACACCGACATTCCTCGCAAGGAGATGAAGGCGCTGATGCAGCGCTCCGATGCGCCGGCGATCCGCGACACGGCCCTCTGGCTGGGCAGCATGGTCGTCCTTGCCGGGCTCGGCATTTATTTCTGGGGCTCGTGGATCGCGCTGCCCTTCTTCCTCGCTTATGGCGTGCTCTACGGCTCGGCCTCCGACAGCCGCTGGCACGAATGCGGCCATGGCACCGCCTTCAAGACGCGCTGGATGAACGATGTCGTCTACCAGATTGCCTGCTTCATGATCATGCGCAATCCGGTGACCTGGCGCTGGAGCCATGCGCGCCATCACACCGACACGGTGATCGTCGGCCGCGATCCCGAGATCGCCGTCATGCGGCCGCCCGATCTCTTCCGGCTGGTGCTTAATTTCTTCGGCATCCTCGACGCCTGGCATGCGATCATCGACATGCTGCGCAATGCCTTCGGCGGCGTCAGCACAGCGGAAAAGACCTTCATTCCCGAGATGGAGCAGCCAAAGGCCATCCGCATCGCCCGCATCTGGCTGGCGATCTATCTTGCAACGATCGCGGCCGCGATCGCCATGGATTCGATCCTGCCGCTGATGCTGATCGGCCTGCCGCGCCTCTATGGCGCCTGGCACCATGTGCTGACCGGACTGCTGCARCATGGCGGCCTTGCCGACAATGTGACCGACCATCGGCTGAACAGCCGCACGGTCTATATGAACCCCATCAGCCGCTTCATCTACTGGAACATGAACTACCACGTCGAACATCACATGTTTCCGATGGTGCCCTACCACGCGCTGCCCCAGTTGCACGCGATGATCAAGCATGACCTGCCGGCACCGAACCCGTCGATCTTGTCCGGCTATCGCGAGATGATCCCTGCCTTCCTGCGCCAGCTGCGCAACGAGGATTATTTCCTGAAGCGCGAACTGCCGGCCACCGCGCGGCCCTATCGCGAGGAATTCCACAACGAACTGGCCCCGGCCGCGCAATAACGACAATCAAGGGAGGACAAGATGAGAGGAAATTGGATCCAGGTCTGCAACAAGGACGAGATCGACGAGGAGGATGTCATCCRCTTCGATCACGGCGGGCGCACCTTCGCGGTCTATCGCAGCCCGGACGACGAATTCTTCGCGACCGACGGGCTCTGCACACATGAACATATCCATCTCGCCGACGGGCTTGTCATGGATGAGATCATCGAATGTCCAAAGCATAACGGCCGCTTCAACTACAAGACGGGCGAAGCCAAGGGTGCGCCGGTCTGCGTCAATCTCAAGACCTATCCTGTCAAGATCGAAGACGGTGCCGTCTTCATCTCGCTGTGAGGGAGGCCGGCATGGCTCATTACGTCATCCTGGGCGCGGGCGAATGCGGTGCGCGCGCCGCCTTCGCCTTGCGGGAAAAGGGCTTTGCCGGCGAGATAACGCTTGTTGGCGCCGAGCCGCTTCCGCCCTATGAACGGCCGCCACTTTCGAAGGCCGGCTTCACCAATGCAAGCGATCCGAAATTCATCGCCGCGGCGGAAAAATATGTCGAAAACGGCATTCGGCTGCTGACCGGCGTGGAGGCAAGGGATTTCGATCCCGCATCCAGGACAGTCACGCTTTCGGACGGGACGGTGCTTTCCTACAGCAAGCTTCTGCTTGCGACGGGTGCGGCCGCGCGGTCGTTCCCCGGCGCACCCGAAGGCAGCCCGCATATTCGTTCGCTGCGGACGCATTACGATGCGGCAGCACTGCGCGATGCGATGAAGCCGGGACGGCATATCGCCATCATCGGTGGCGGCTTCATCGGACTGGAACTTGCGGCCACGGCGCGGCTGCTTGGCGCCGAGGTCACCGTCATCGAGGGGCTGGAACGCGTGCTGAAGCGTGGCGTGCCGGAGGAGATCGCTCATCTGCTCACCGAGCGCCATCGCGCTGAAGGCGTCGATATCCGCTGCGGCGTCTCCATCGGAGCGCTGACTGAGGAAACAGGAAAAGCCCTGATCCGATTGTCGACCGGCGAGGTGATCGAAGCCGATCTCGTCCTCGTCGGCATCGGTGCACGCCCGAATGTCGAGATCGCCGAAAGGGCCGGGCTGGCAATCGACAACGGCATTGCGGTCGACACCTATCTCCAGACCTCTGCTCCTGATGTCTTCGCAGCCGGTGACTGCTGCTCCTTTCCGCTGTCGATCTATGGTGGCCRGCGGGTGCGGCTCGAATCCTGGCGCAATGCCCAGGAGCAGGGCACATTGGCGGCGGCCAACATGCTCGGCCTTAACGAGGCCGTTTCGGCGGTGCCGTGGTTCTGGTCGGATCAATACGACATGACGCTGCAGATATCAGGCCTTGCCGAAGGGGCCGCCACGCATCAGCGCCGCGAGATCGGCGCAGGCGCCTTCATTCTCTTCCATCTCGACGCCGGCGGACGATTGATCGCCGCAAGCGGCATCGGGCCGGGCAATGCGGTGGCACGCGATATCAGGCTCGCCGAAATGCTGATCGCAGCGCGCGCCCATCCGAACCCGACAGCACTTGCAGCCAGCGACATCAAGCTGAAATCCCTGCTGGCCGCCTGAGCTGCCCGATATTTTCACCCGATTTTTTCAAAGGAATTGATGATGAAAAAACATAGACGCGCAACCGTCGCCGATCTGCTTTCGGAAAAAGGCAAGCGCCAGCTCACCATGCTGCGCGTCACCTCGCTGGAGGAGGCGGAAGCCGCCGAAAAGGCCGGGATCGACATTGTCTCCGTGCCGCCCTCTCTGCTCGGCCCGGTCTTTCGCGAGATCGCCCCCACGCCC
>NZ_JBFUAY010000329.1:0-3722 GCF_056406015.1 Rhizobium sp. P1_E1
GGATACGCCTGTCTTCTCGACGTTAGCCGAGATAGTCACAGACGCTCGGGTTGACGCGTCGTCGCTGGTGCCGGTTGCTTCTGAGCTTGCTTTCCATTTTTGGACTCAAACGCGTTTCGTGACAGACCGTGAGCATTATTTCAGCGACCTATTGAATGGTCTCCTGAGACGCCCCGATGGAACACGGCTGTTTGTGAGAATTGCGAAAATGGCATTCGATGCTCTTCGTAACAACGGCTTGGTTGGTTTTTGGCAAGCAACTATGTGGGAGCGGTACATGCATGAATTCGCGCGAGGCCATTTCATCCACGACTTAGTTGCTAGGCCTTCGAAATAGCCCGGCTGAGTATCTCGACCAGGCCAAACAGCGGGAGCGTCCTGGCGCCGACCTGCGCGGTAAACTTCACCGGCCTTGAATGTTCCCCCGCAGACCGGTTCCGGAAAATCTGCGGGGCCGGAAGATCCAGCCCTTCGATCGAGTTGCCATGACGGCGCGCGCCTCTTGTATGACCGGCATTGGCCGGATCGAAAACCGTAAACCTTCGGTGGTAACAGTCAGCCGTATCGCGGCGCGCGAGGGGATAAATTGAAGAGGCTTAGATTTTGAAAAGTCCCGCTTTGGCAACGCGCCCGCGAACAAGCGAGCGAGGGTTTGCTTCGACCTTGGCATCGAACTCGCGAATTTTCTTCGCCAGCTCCGAAACCTTCTTGCCGCTATCGGTTTGCGTCTTGTATTCAGCTGACTTCACACGCACAGCCGATCGCACAGCCGCACTCGAGCTTGTAGACTCAGCAGTCTTTTTCGGGCGCGACAACATTTTAACGGGCATGAACCAGTTCCCTTCCACCTTCCAGTGACTGGAATTCATCCAATATAATGCGTTCCATCTCGTCCAGCAACTCCTGCAGCGCCTGCTCGTCGAATTCCAGCTCCTTGTCCCCGTCAAGCGTTACTACCGCCTTTGATCCYGGAGCAAGCTCCACCGGTACGCAAAGAACCCAGGACAGGTCCTTCCAGATCAGCTTGCGAAGCCATCGATCTTCCGGAGCATACAGACTTTCTCCCCAGGTCACGGCGTCACTCTTCGAAATGTACAAAGTGTCGTTCTCGTTCCAGGCGCGACCGACAAAAGACCGCTCCACCGGCAAGGAAATCCTCTCGTCCGAGAGATCGTCATAGCCGGAACTGTATTCCAGGCGAAGGGTCTTGACCCGAGGACCAACGGGAAGCGCAACCGCGAGCCTGGTACGAAAGCCGTCGTGAACAAAACCTGCGGCGTCGAACGCCGTGGACAGGATCTCGTGACAACGCACAGCGACCTTGTTGCACGTCTCGTTCATCAGGAAAGGAAGCTCGATCATCCGGTCGATGAGATTGATGTCGCAATACGCCTCGGAGTCCCGAACAATCTCCTTAGTCCGCTCGAAGCCGATGTCGAAGTCGAGGAGGCCGATATCGACGACCAGTCGTTCCGGCGTCAACCGATCGACGCCGCGCTTGTTGAGCACGCCAGCCCCGAAGAGCATGGTGCGGAAAGCCGAACCGAGGGTCCAGTCGCCGCTCTCGGATGAACCGTGGGAGGTCTCTCCTATTTCGATYGCCGCGGTCAAGGCATCGCGATCKATGGCGCGTTCGTCGTCAAACGTCCATGCCGGGAGGTTGGAGACCAAACCGCCATCCATGTACCAACTTGTCCCTATCTTCCGCGGTTTGAACACGCCAGGTATGGCAATCGAGGCGCAGACCGCTTCGGCAACGGCGATATCTGGGGTTGTTTCGACGGAAAACACCGTCGTTTCCTGCTCTGAGATATTGGCGGCGACCACCTTCAGCGGCGCACAGCTTGCGGCCGCAAGATCCGAAAAAGTGACAGGCGGGCCGAGCCGGCTTCCGCGGACTTTGATGCGCAGAAGCTGATCGATGCCGACTCTCACCGGATCGAGTTCGACAACACCCCGGGCAATCATCCACGCGGCAATACCGGCGATCCCGAGCATCACCACCAGCAGCAGCAGCGCCGGCCGGGGATAGAGAAACAGGCCCGGAAGAACGATTCCGACGGTACTCAGAGCGAGGAACCAGACAATCCAGACCCTGTCGAGCAAGAAGCGAATCAGCCTGATCTTCCACCACTGACTCTTGCCGAACAAGTTTGCCGGCGTGATCGCTGGCCGARGGACCTGACTGGCGTCCGCATTGGTCGTCTCAAGGTCGAGACGATCCAGGATTGTTTTTCCAGTCGCTTCTGAAAAGAGTTCCTCGGCGGAGTATCCGCTGCAGGCAAGTGCCGCGACAATTGCTCCGGCCGATGTGCCTGCGAAGCCTCGGATGTCGAGACTTTGCTTCGAGATAGATCGATAGGCACCTATATGGCCCAGCCCACGTGCGCCGGCTCCCTCGAAGATGCAGTAGACGCGCTGCATCAACAGGCACCATGATTGCGTAAAACCGGAAAGCAGACCTTAATTGTCATGCGATTTGTACGACCGCTTTCGTTGCTGAACCCGAAGCGAGCTGGCTTTGTCCCAAAGCCTGAACAATGCGCATCTTCAGCGCCGCCCGTCGCTGGTCGTAGAAATCGGGAAATTTTTCGATGGTTTCCGGCAGGGAGGAGATTTCCAGGCCTGCCAGGTATTGCCGCCGGGCGATCTCGTCCGGCTTCGTCCAGGCATACCATTCGTGTGGCATTTTCTGTCGCTTCTGATTGTTGATCGGGCCTTCCAGGAGCTGGAGGTTCGGCAACCTGTTCTGCTTTTCCTGCAGCGACGCCCAAAGCTTCTCCGTCACACCGCCCTTGCGCAGCTGCGCGTCCGTGAAGCGGCTCTGCGGATAGATATGATCGACATGGAAATGCCGCGACAGATCGAAGCCCGGAAATATCATGGAGAGAAGCGCAAACGTACGAGCGTCCCCGTAGGCTAGGTCGCAGAGCTCGTCGATCTCGACGTCGGTAAAGGTCAGCGACTTACCGCGCAGCGCCATGACCGTCTCAAGCTCATTCACAGGAAACCCAGTGGTGGCGTGCAAGCTGATTTTCTCGCGCAATGCGGTCAGCAGGGTATCGAGGCCGCTTCCCCAGATGCCAGATGCCTTGAGAACGCTCCTGATCAACCAAAGCCGGATATTCTCGCGATCCGAGGCGAATTCCGCACGATGCAGATAGGCCTCATCGGCCTTGCGCGCGTAAATGTAGTAGGCGATCGGGAGGATCGAGCTTTCCGCTCGCAGGTTCTGGCCGCTGAATCCAAAGGATGCCAAGAGCTGAACAGCGATCAGCATCGCCTCGTGGATTTTTGGCCAATTTGCCTCGAGCACCGCCATGTTGGTCTTATTGAAATTTTCGACCTTAAAGCCGACGCTGCCGATATCGGAGAGCATCAGGCCAGCCTTCAGCACCAAATCCTTCGTAAATTTGAAGCCGTCGCCTTGGTCGTTCATCTCGTCCACGAGCGAATGGATGGCTTCTCGTGCATCCACCTTTTCCCACTGCGCAACCGCGACCGACAAGAGAAGGTCGGAATAGGAAAGGGGCGTACCGCCACTGTTCATCCGGATGAAAATATTCAGGACGTGCTCAAGGCTTTGGTTCTCTTCCTCATAGTAAGTGATGAGATCCTTGTCATGAATGGTCTTGTGGAAATGACGCAACGTCGCGCGCGCCGTCCTGATGGCTTCCTTTTCGAGATCGAGCTCATCAAGGCTATCAATCAGCCCGTCGTAC
>NZ_JBFUAY010000330.1:0-3718 GCF_056406015.1 Rhizobium sp. P1_E1
ACGCAGGGCCTGCAGGCAAAATACGGCAGAACGCGCTGCTTCGATACGCCGATCAGCGAATCCGGAATCGTCGGCACGGCGATTGGCATGGCCGCCTACGGGCTGAAGCCCTGTGTCGAAATCCAGTTCGCCGATTACATGTATCCGGCCTATGACCAGCTGACGCAGGAGGCGGCTCGCATCCGCTACCGGTCCAACGGCGATTTCACCTGCCCGATCGTGGTGCGCATGCCGACCGGCGGCGGAATCTTCGGCGGCCAGACGCACAGCCAGAGTCCGGAGGCGCTTTTTACCCATGTCTGCGGGCTGAAGGTGATCGTGCCGTCCAATCCCTATGACGCCAAAGGCCTGCTGATCGCGGCGATCGAGGATCCCGATCCTGTCATGTTCCTAGAGCCGAAGCGCCTCTATAACGGCCCCTTCGATGGCCATCACGAGCGGCCGGTGACGCCCTGGTCGAAACACGACCTCGGAGAGGTGCCTGACGGCCACTACACCATCCCGATCGGCAAGGCCGAGGTGCGTCGCGTGGGATCGGCGGTGACCGTGGTTGCCTACGGCACCATGGTGCATGTGGCGCTTGCCGCAGCCGAGGATGCCGGCATCGATGCCGAGGTGATCGATCTTAGAAGCCTGCTGCCGCTCGATCTCGACACGATCGTCAACTCAGTCTCGAAGACGGGTCGCTGTGTCGTCGTGCATGAGGCAACCCTGACGTCCGGCTTCGGCGCCGAAGTCGCGGCGCTGGTGCAGGAGCATTGCTTCTATCATCTCGAAGCGCCGGTCGTGCGCGTTGCCGGCTGGGACACGCCCTATCCGCATGCGCAGGAGTGGGACTATTTCCCCGGTCCCGGCCGTGTCGGGCGGGCGCTTGCCGAAGTCATGGAGGCTTGAGCCGTGGGCGAATTCATCATCAAGATGCCCGATGTCGGGGAGGGGGTCGCCGAGGCCGAGATTGTGGAGTGGCACGTGAAGACAGGAGATCCCGTCCGCGAGGACATGGTGATCGCCGCCGTCATGACCGACAAGGCCACCGTGGAAATTCCGTCTCCCGTCAATGGCATCGTCATATGGCTTGCCGGCGAGGTTGGAGACCGCATCGCGGTCAAGGCCCCGCTGGTGCGGATCGAGACAGCGGGAGATGTCGGCGAGGCTCAGCCTATGCAGATCTCGCAGACGCCGATTGCCGAAACGCCCAGAGCCGAGATGGCAAGACCTGCTCCGGCAGCGCCAGCCCCTGCGGCGGCGCCAGTGCCGACGGCGGCGCCGGCGGAAAAGCCGCTTGCCGCTCCCTCGGTGCGGCTCTTCGCCAGGGAAAGCGGCGTCGATCTCAGGCAGGTGCAGGGGAGCGGACCGGCCGGGCGTATCCTGCGCGAGGATATCGAGCAATTCCTGACTCCTGGAACCGCTCCTGCTGCGGTCAAGAACGGTTTTGCCAAGAAGACGGCGACCGAGGAGATCAAGCTGACCGGCCTGCGCCGCCGCATCGCCGAAAAGATGGTGCTTTCCGCCTCGCGCATCCCCCACATCACCTATGTGGAGGAAGTGGATATGTCCGCGCTCGAGGAGTTGCGCACCACCATGAACGGCGATCGCAAGCCTGATCATCCGAAGCTGACGGTTCTGCCCTTCCTGATGCGGGCGCTGGTCAAGGCCATTTCCGAACAGCCTGACGTCAACGCTACTTTCGACGACGATGCCAGCATCATCACGCGCTATGGTGCCGTGCACATCGGCATCGCCACGCAGACGCCCGCCGGTCTGACCGTGCCGGTGGTCCGGCATGCGGAAGCCCGCGGCATCTGGGATTGCGCCACGGAGATGAACCGGCTGGCGGAAGCGGCGCGCTCCGGCACCGCGACACGCGATGAGCTTTCCGGCTCCACCATCACCATCAGCTCGCTCGGCGCGCTCGGCGGCATCGTCTCGACACCGATCATCAATCATCCCGAAGTGGCGATCGTCGGCGTCAACAAGATCGCCACACGACCGGTCTGGGACGGCACGCAGTTCGTGCCGCGCAAGATGATGAACCTCTCCTCCAGCTTTGATCATCGCATCATCGACGGCTGGGATGCGGCAAACTTCGTGCAGCGCATCCGCACGCTGCTCGAAACGCCGGCGCTCATTTTTATCGAAAGCTGAGATCCATGAAAGAGATCGTCTGCAAGCTCCTCGTCATCGGCGCCGGTCCGGGCGGTTATGTCTGCGCCATTCGCGCCGGGCAGCTCGGCATCGATACTGTTATCGTCGAGGCCGGCAAACCGGGCGGCACCTGCCTGACGGTCGGCTGCATTCCCTCCAAGGCGTTGATCCATGCGGCGGAGGAATTCGATGCGACGCAAAGGATGCTTGCCGGCAAGAATCCGATGGGCATCCGCGTCGAGGGCGCGTCGATCGATCTCGGCAGGACGATTGCCTGGAAGGACGGGATCGTCGGCCGGCTCACAGGTGGTGTTTCGGGGCTGCTGCAGAAGGCACGAGTCAAGATCGTCCACGGCCGCGCCCACTTCCGCGACGGCAAGACGGTGGAGGTGGAGACGGAAATAGGCCAACAGATCATCCGCGCCGAGACGGTGGTGATCGCCACCGGTTCGGATCCGGTGGAGCTTGCGAACCTGCCTTTCGGCGGCCGCGTCATTTCCTCGACAGAGGCGCTGTCGCTGACGGAGCTGCCGAAAAAGCTCGTCGTGGTCGGCGGCGGTTACATCGGACTGGAGCTCGGGACGGCTTTTTCCAAGATGGGGTCTGATGTGACGATCGTCGAGGCGACGCCACAGGTGCTGCCGCAATATGATGCCGAGCTGGTGCGGCCCGTCATGCGCAAGCTGACCGAAGGCGGTATCCGGGTGTTGACAGGTGCCAAGGCGATCGGCCTTGCCGACAATGGCGAGGTGTTGATCGTCGAAACGGCCGATGGCCGCCAACAGTCCCTGCCGGCGGACCGCATCCTCGTCACCGTCGGCCGCCGCCCAAGAACCGCAGGATCCGGTCTCGAAGAGCTCGATCTCGACCGTGCCGGCCCTTATTTGAGGATCGACGACCGCTGCCGCACGTCGATGCGCGGCATCTATGCGATCGGCGATGTGACCGGCGAGCCGATGCTTGCCCATCGGGCCATGGCGCAAGGGGAGATGGTGGCGGAAATCATCGCCGGGAAGAAGCGGGCCTGGGACAAACGATGCATCCCAGCCATCTGCTTCACCGATCCGGAAATCGTCAGCGCCGGCCTGTCGCCGGCGGAAGCGAAGGCGCAAGGTTATGAGATTCGCACCGGCCAGTTTCCGTTCAGCGCCAACGGGCGGGCGATGACGATGCTATCCGAAGAGGGCTTCGTGCGCGTCGTGGCCCGCGCCGACACCAATCTCGTGCTCGGCCTGCAGGCGGTGGGAGCCGGGGTCTCCGAGCTCTCGGCAGCTTTTGCGCTGGCCATCGAGATGGGTGCACGCCTGGAAGACATCGCCGGCACCATCCACGCACATCCGACCCGCAGCGAAGCGGTCATGGAGGCGGCGCTGAAAGCTTTGGGAAGCGCCCTGCACATCTGAGTTACGCCCGGGCCGGGCACTGAAGATCCGGGAAGGCGCCGTGCTCGGGCGGAGGATCTTGTGGGATTCATCCATGTCGACCAGGCGGCAAGTCACTTCTCTTCTAAAGGTTGATTATGGATAATTTACCTGTTTTACGTGTAAATCTGGCATAATCAACATTATGGAAC